>JAEEUD010000301.1 GCA_016286835.1 Pyramidobacter sp.
GGCGGTGATGATGCCGTTGATCTTGCTCTTGTTGGGCCACAGGTGCAGCTGCGCGTTGACAGCGTTGAACAATGCGATCGTCGAGGCCAGCGCGTTGATGCCCTGCATCGGCGCGGACGAATGGGCCGCCTTGCCGAAGAACTCGACGTTGACGCCCGTGCAGGCCAGTCCGCCGCGGCCGACGAGGTTGATGTCGGGCGCCGGATGCATCATCATCGCGCAGTCGACGTTGTCGAACGCGCCCGCGTCGGTCATCGCCACTTTGCAGCCGAACGTTTCCTCGGCGGGCGTGCCGAACAGGATGACACAGGCCTCCTCGCCTTCCAGCGCCTCGGCCAGGGCGATCGCCGCGCCGCACGACGACGCGCAGATCACGTTGTGCCCGCAGGCGTGTCCCATCCCGGCCAGCGCGTCATACTCGGACAGGAACGCGATCTGCGGTCCCTTGCCGGGCGTGCCCTTGTACGCTTTGTACGCCGTCTCGATGCCGCAGAACTTCTCTTCCACGGTGAAGCCGTGCTTTTTCAGCAGTTCCACCTGCCAGGCGCAGGCCTTGAACTCTTCCAACCCAAGCTCGGGGTTGTCGTGCACGTCGTGGCTCAGCCTGATCAGTTCGGGCGCGATGCGCTCCACCGTCGCCGCGATCTTTTCCTTCAGGTTCATGGTGCGTCCTCCTTCTTTGGATAAAATGCCGCTGTCTTATAGCATTATCGTACAACGCCGCCGGGATTTTCGCAAGATTTTTAGAACCGAAAAGGATCCGCCACCGCTCGTTCCCGCCGATCCTTCCGCCGCAAAGCGTCGGGACCGGTCGCGGCCGGCGTCACGGACTCACGTCTCACTGTTTTGATGAAACGTTTTATTTTTCTGAGTTGACAGTCTCTCGAAAGAATGATATAAAAATTTCCGTTTAATTGAATACGCGGATAGAGGCGCGGCGCGCATGAGTATTTTTCGGCTATGGAACAGGTCTTTCCGCCGGAAGTGAAAGGGCACGCTGCCGAAGGGGCTTTCTCTGCCTGGGGAAAGCTGCCTGGGACGTTTCAGAGAATATCTGACGGACTGTCACTTTTGAGTGGAGAGCTATCGGTTCGCACGTTTTTCGGCCCCGGACGGGGCACGAATGACCCGCGCGCATCATCTGCGGCCTTCCGTCAAAAGCGACGGAAGGCCGTTTTTTGTTCACTGAACTGATATTTTTGAAAGGAAGCGTTTTTGATGAGTGAGAACAGAAAGATCGTGAAACCGTGGCAGGCTACGTTGATGCTGGTCGTCGGCATCGCCGTGATTTTTTACGGCCTGATGATCCTGAAGGTGAACAACCGCATCGTCCTTGCGGCCGACGGCGTGCTGATGTGCTTCATGGCGTGGCTGTTCGGCATTCCCTACGGTGAGCTCCAGAACGGCATCAGGAGCACGATCACGTCGATGGTCGTGGCGATCCTGATCCTGCTGGCCGTGGGCGTGCTCGTTTCCACGTGGATGATCTCCGGCACGGTGCCGGTGATGATCTATTACGGCATGAAGGTGCTCACGCCCGGGCTGTTCCTGCCCGTGTGCTGCATCCTCTGCACGCTGATGAGCACTCTGGCCGGCACGTCGTGGGGCACGCTGGCCACCGTCGGCGTCGCCTGCATGGGCGTGGCTCAGGGTCTGGGCGTGCCGCTGCCGGCCGCTGCGGGCGCGGTGTGCGTCGGCGCGTTCTTCGGCGACAAGGTCTCGCCGCTTTCCGACTCGCCGGTCATCACCTCGTCGGTCACCGACGTGCCGATGATGGAGGGCATCCGTCACGCGCTCGTCTCCACCGGTCCCGCCTACCTGGCCTCGCTGGTGTTCTTCTTCATCTACGGCCGCAACTTCAGCAGCGGCACGGTCGGCGGACAGGTCTATGAGGACATCCTGAACACCGTTTCGAACACGTTCGTGCTCAATCCCTGGCTGCTGCTGCCCGTCGTCGTCGTCATCGTGCTGATCGTCTGCAAGCAGCCGACGATCCCCACGTTCGTGGCCGGCATCGTCGCCGGCGCGCTGGTCGCCATGTTCGTGCAGCACGCGCCGCTCGACAAGGTGATGTCGGTGATGTACGCGGGCTACAAGGGCGCTTCCGGCTCCAAGGTCGTCGATTCGATGCTCAACCGCGGCGGCTTCAACAGCATGATGTCCACCGTCGCGCTGCTCATCGCCGCTGCCATCTTCGGCGCGCCCCTGCGCACCGCCGGCGTCGTCGACGTGCTGCTGAATTTCGTGCGCAAGATGTCGCGCAGCTCGCGCGTGATGTCGCTGGGCGTGCTGGCGCTGCACTCGCTGTTCTTCTGCATCACCGGCGCGTACTACGTCACCTACCCCGTCGTCGGCTCGATGACAAAGGATCTGTATCCCGAGTACGGTCTCGACAAGAAGAACCTCATGCGCGGGATGCTCGACACGGGCACCGGCCTGGCGCCGCTCGTCCCCTGGTCGACCACCGGCTCGTACACCGCGACGACACTGGGCGTGGCCAACGCCGAGATCGCGGCCTTCGCTCCGATGCTCTGG
>JAEEUD010000020.1 GCA_016286835.1 Pyramidobacter sp.
ATCGTGGCCTCCGGAGCGGCGACGATGTCCTTCGTCGTGATCGTCACTCCCGCATCGGCGACGGTCGATCTGAGCTGGCCGCTCAATTCGACGTCCGCATTTGGCGCGTTGATCGTAATTGCGCCGGCGTTCTCGGCCGTCTTGACGGCGACATCGATCGGGTTGTCGGCTTTCAGGCTGACAAGGGTCGTCGTCTGCTTGCCGACAGACCTGATGCGTTCACGCGTGATCGTGCCGCTGAAATGCGTCCAGTTATTGTAATGGACGTCGTAATTCCAGTCCGACCATTTAGATTCGCTGGTCGTCTCGTTGTTAGCGAAATACCACGCTGCATATTCAGGATAACCAGACTGATACGTGCAGTTTACCGAGTTCATCAGATCAGCCAGCAATCCGACGGTCGCTCCCTCTTTCAGGTCAACTTTGACATCATCGGAACTGGTAGCGTCGCTGTGATCTGCATTACCATCCCAGTCGTCCTGCCACCAGTTGAATTTCTGTGTCTGAGTTTCCTTTTCCGTCCGTTTGTCCTGCCCGCCAGCGCTCATGTTGTAGCGCACGCCCCTCTGCGGGGAATAAATGCCTGTCTCAGTTCCGCCGGTCTCATACGTCGTTGTCACGACTGTCGTCTCATAGATGTCGCCGCTGACGTCGGCCTGCTGCTTTTTGACGCTGCAACCGTTCTCGTCGAGCACGTTCTGGATGTCGTTGATGACGATCCGTCCCACGCGCTCACCCGTGTCGATCTCGCCCAGGCGGATCGTCTGCTCCAGCTCGCTTTCGATCACGATCTCGGCCGCTCCGGCATAGGCGATGATCCTGCCTTTATGAGCGGCGAGCTCTTCGGCGCTGGGCAAATCCAGAGAGTGATTCCTGCGAATCATCTCATACTGTTCGAGATCCTCGTTCGTCAGACTGTCCCAGTAATTCGTGTTGATGACGCGCCCGGAGAGGAACACTGTTCCGCCCGCGCCAACCATGTCGTCCACGACGATCTTCCCCGTGGACGGGTTGTACCACGCGGCGGGATTGCAGACATACGCGCCGCGGTCCGCATCCCACGCGATATCCTCGGAAACGAGCACATAAGCGGCAAGCTGCGACGGATCGTCAGGCAGAGCCGTGCCGTCCCACTGTTGTTTGAGCTGTTCGATCTTCGTCGTCAGCCCCGCGTCGAGCGACACGTCATACGTGCCGAATCCGCTCTGGATCGTGCCGTTGACGTTGATCACTCCCGCAGTGATGTAGATACCGCCGCCTGAAACGATGTGATTCGGGGAATTCAGTTCAAAGTTCGCCAGCAGATCAGCCAGATTCTCCCCATTCTCCGAGCATATCGAGCCCTGCACGATATTAATATAACTCTGCTCAGCTGCAGTCTTAGTGTACTCTTTGATTTCTTCTGCAAAAGTGACTTCCGGCACGCCGTCGATGTTCAGGATGCCCTCGCTCGTGATCGTGATCGAACCGCGCGGCGCTTCCAGTTTAATGCCCTTGCCGGCGATGATGTCGGCGCTGACGCTACGGATCGATCCTACGGCGGTGGACAGCGTCACCGTCCCAGGATAGTTGCGGATGTCCGCTCTGTTTTCGATGTCGGACACAACGGCAAATTTCGCAGTTCCAGACTGAGAATTATCGCTCGCGTCGACCGAAACCGCGACAAAAGGCGTGCTCCATGTGTTCTTCACGGAGATAGCCGCCACCTTGCCGCTTTTGGCGTCGGCGATCACCGCGCCGGCAAAGCCGTCGGTTCCTTTGACGCGGGACTTCATGTCGGATGCGTCTTTGACGCTGTACGTGTTGACGATCACTTCGCCGCCGGGAGCGAGGATGCTCATCCCGTCCAGTCTGACGGAGAGGTTGCTGGCGTTGCTGACGGTGATCTCGGGCGCGCCGTTGGCTGCGAGCGTACCGCTGCCGGTCAGCTTTGTCGTCTTGACGGTGATGTTGCCGCCCGAGACGGTCACGGGATCGATCTCGATAAAGGGAACGGCCAGGAGCGCCGAACGACCGCTGCTCTCGCTCCTGTTGGGAGGCAGTCCATAGCCGGCGAGCGTCGCTACGACCATCTGCCTTTCCGCGACAAAGGCCAGGTATGCGGCCGAAGTACGGTCGCCCGTGTAATCTTCGATCAGCTCATCCAGCACCGCCAATCTGTCGTACAGATAGGTCGAATAATTGTCGATCTGTCCCAGCTTCCATGTTCCGCTGCCTTCTGTGATATCGATCGAAGGCACGTTATTGATGCCGTTGAGGCTGAACGCGTAATCGTGTTCGGCGCTCGTGCCCTGCTCATACCCGATGATGTCGCCCGAAGCGTCCAGAATGGCTTTGACGTACAACCTGCCGTCCGCGTCGTATGAGATCGGCCGGTAATCACCAGAGCCGACCTCTTCCAGCAGCGCGAAACCCTGGCTGATGTCCATGACGAACTTGTTTTTCACGCCGGCGGTGACGGAACCGTTCACGGCAATCGAGTTGTTCTCGTTCAGGCCGCTGATCGTATCGCCGAGCGCCGTGCTGGAGACTGAGCCCGTCTTCTTGGAGCTGGTCCAGGCGTAGCGCTCGGTCGATTCGATCTTGATGATATCGCCGGTCTGAGCGACAAGATTGGTATGGCGCGTCGAGTCTGCAGAACCGTCGATCGTGACGGTGTTGTTCTGGTTGATCGTGCGCTCCATACTGGCGCTCGCGCCGGTGATCGGACCATGAGCGTAGGCATGAGATATCGCTTTGAGATCGAGCGTATTCTCATCACCGGCGACGTTCTGGCCGGACCAAAGGTTCACGTCACGGCCCGCATTGAGACTGCCGGACACCTTGACGGCGTTCGTTCGGTCCAACGTGATCTTCAACTTGCTCGTCGCGCCGCCGATAACGCCGCCCTGCATGTCGCCGAGAGCCGTCAGTTGGAGCGCTGCATCGTCCCACGCCGCGAGCGTGATGTCGCTTTCGTCGCCGTGCGTCATCAGATTCGCGCCGCTTTCGATCGTGATCGAGTCGTTCCAGGTCGCCCTGAAGTCGTTGAGCGCGTCCGAACCGGCCGCCGCGCCGCCGGAAACGATGCGGGCGTATTCATTCACGTCGCTGCTGGCATGGGTCGTCATCGCCATGGCGCCGGCGCTTTCAAGCGCGGAGTTTTTGCCCACGTTCACTGAAGCTGTCTGATTGATTTTCGCATAGTTCTTCGTGCCGTTGCCGACGACTGCGCCGTAGGTGTTGCCCGAGGAGGTGTAATCGTTGTCGGGGTTGTCTTTGAGGACGTTTGAGGCATCAAGCGTCATCGCGCCGCCGGAACGCAGCACGGAATTTTTGGCCGCGCTAACGCTCGCCTTCCCCGTGAGGAGCAGGTCGTGCTGGGTGCCATTTCCGGCGACTGCGCCTCCGATGACGGCGTCGGACCAGTCTTTTGTCTTCGCTCTCTGAGAGGCTGTCAGCTTCATATCGGCGCTCGTCTTCCAGCTGCCGCCGATGCTGACCGTCGCTTCATTATCGATGCTTGTATATGCCCAAGCCGCCTTCGCGCCGCCCGACGAAGACGAAGCGTCGTCGAAATAGGCTGCTCCGCCGCCGTCGCCGTTGGCTTTCGCCTGCGAGTCGGAAGCGCTTTCCGCCTTCACTTCGAGCGAGGCGAGCAACTGTTCGGAGCCGTTCGTCATGTTCACGAAGGACTTGCCGAAGTTGTGCGCCTTCGCGGCGTTGTTCATCGAAGCGATCGTCACGCCAGCGCGGATCGTTTCCATGTCGGCGGATACCTCCGCGTTGTTCAGCGCGTGAAGCGCGAGCGCCGACAGGGGATCCGCGTCGAACGAGCCGCCCCGCATGTCGATCGTCGCCGTGGTGTCGTTGGTCACTTCAGCGCGGCTGTACTGGTAATCGACGCCAAGGATCGTGCCGCCGTAGCTGTGCACGCTGGCAAAGAGCCGCAAAGGATCGCCGGCGCCGCCGACGAACGACTCGACTGAGATCTCTGGCGCGTTGTATGCGTTTTTCGCGCCGAGCGTCACGGCGCTGCCACCGTCAAGAACGGCCTCGGCCAGCGGCACGCCAACAGAGGCAAAGACAGAGCCGCCGTCCTGATACACGCGCGAGTGGACGTCAGGGTTCAGCTCGGAATGGACAGCGAACTTCTTCGCAATGATAACTGTTTTGTCGGCGCTTCCGGCAACAACGGCGACATCCGTGCTCTCGCTCGCTTTCGCGTCCGCGCCGAGTCCGGACACCCCGCCGATGTAGCCGAACACTTCCTGCGCATACGTTTCGCCCGTTCGTCTGGCGTCAAGCGTCACCGTCCCATTGGCAGACCGCAGTTCCCCACCGTCAACGGTAACGCGGACGTCGTCGTCGGTGATCGTGCGGGCGACGATGCCCCCGACCGGCACGCCTGCCAGCGTGCCTCCCGCGCCGTAACTTTCGTTTACCGCCGCGTCGAGTGCGCTGAGCGACACAGCCTGCGCACCGGAAAGATCGCTGCTTTTCGCGGTGATCGTGGCGGCACCTTTCGCGGTCAAGCGCCCATAAGCGGCAAACGCCACGCCGACACCGCCGATGCCCTGGATCACGTGCTGATCGTTATGTCCGTTGAGGGTCGAACTGACGTTCAGCGTTCCGCCGGCGTTAAGTTTCGACTGGTCGATGACCACACCGGCCTGCTTGCGCACGGACATGAAGCCGAGATTGACCGCGCCCGCCCCCACGCCGCCGGTGAAACCACCCTGATAGCTGATGATATCGGTGCTTTCGACGCCCGCGATAGAGATATTGCCGCTGGCGTCAAGCAGAGACGTTTCGCCGACAGAGACATGCAGCGTACTGCCTTCGCTCTGGCGAATGTCTGCGTCGTTGCTGCGCGCGTCCTTGACGAGCTGTGCCTCTTTGGCGGAGAGCACACCGGTGCTGACGCTGCCCGCTTCGCCGTTGACGAATTTTTGAGCTTTCTCGAGCGCCGCAGCTTTGTCAGCCGAGGCGCCGGCCAGCTGATCGTCATAATCAGGGTCGCTGAACGGCTCGTCCTCGCCTACGTTGATCGCCTGCACGTAGATCAGCCCCGCGCCGACGCCGCCGGAAGCTCCCCAGGCATGCGCCCGCAGTTTATAGTCCTCATCGGCGCTGATCGTGATGTTTTCAGCGTAGACGTGCGAATTGCTCACGTTCACGCCCACATCGCTGTACAGATCATCGACGTTGACAAGAATGCTGCCCGCGCCAACGCCGCCGGAAGCCGTCGCAGCCACAGTGAGCAGGTCGGCAGTATTGTGCGCGCCGATGTCCACGCTGCCGGCCCGCTGAGACGAGGCGCCGAGATCGGAATCCAGCAGCGAGGCGTCGATCTTGGCCGAGCCGTAATTGACGCCCACGCCGATCGTGCCAGCGCCGATGCCGCCCGAAGCGGTGACAGTAACGTTGTAGCCTTTGACGCGGTTGCGCGCGTCGATGACGACGTTGCCGCCAGTCACGTCGAGGCTGGCCTCCCGCACCTGAGCGGCCGTCTGGCTTTTATCGACGCCGACAGAGACCATCAGCGCGCCCGCGCCTTCTCCGCCGGAACCGGCGATGTCGATCTGCCCCACGCGCGTGAAATGATCGGCCGTCGTGCCCAAAGCGCCCACCGTGCCCGTGACGCTGTCGATCACGGCGGTGGTCGTGCCGCGCTGCACATCGACCTCGACGACGCCGGCTCCGGCGCCCATACCGCCCGCGCCGGCGATAGCGAACGTGGTCAGCGACTGTTTGCTCACCGCGCCGGCAGCTGCCGTGCCGGAAGCGTTCAGCGCGTGTTTCACGTCGAGAGACGAGCTCTTGATCGACGCGTCCACATCTCGCATCGCCGACCTCACGTCGACGATTCCGGCTCCGGCGCCCTGACCTCCGGCGCCGGTGATGAATACGCCGGAGACGTTGCTGAAGTCAGACGCGTGCACGCTGACGGCGGAAGAACTCGACAGATCGCTGTCAAGCACTTGCGCCGTTGTTGATCCCGTCAGCACGTCCACGTTGATCGAACCGGCTCCGGCGCCGCCCCCCGAACCCGCGCCGACGAGCGCGGCGTTCGTGAGCGTGTGCGTCGACGAGGCGTCCACGACAAGGCCCTTATACGCATTCGCGGTACGCTGTGTGCGCAGCGTCTTGCTGTCGAACAGTCCCTGGAACGCGTTGTCATACACTGCGGAGCTGCTGGGCAAGGAGCTGACATACGAGTCGGATGTCTGGTTGTCTTTCTCCGTGTCCGGAAGATACTCCGCCATTTTAGAGTTATCGACGTCGCCGTCGTCGATGTCATCAGACACGCTGACGGTCCCCGAGCCTTTCACACTAAGCGCGGCATTTTTGAGGAGCGTGCCCGTCACGTCGTTCAGATAATTGACTTCGATCAGTCCCGCTCCTGCGACGTTCCCCGCGCCTGCCCCCTGTCCGGCATAATTGCGGATCTCGGCGTCGCTCATCGCAAGCACGGCAAGCGAATCGGCGGCAGTAATGGTGACGCCTTCGATCGTGACGCCGGTCGTCGGAGAGACCGAATTGACGAGCACCATGCCCTGCCCCGCGCCCTTGGCAGCACCGGCAAAACCAAACTCAACGTTGAGGAGCTGCGTGTTGGAAGATGCCAGCGAATAAAGACCGCCAAGGTCAAGCTCTTTGTTCCTGCCGCTGATGCCGACTAGGTTTTCGTCACCAATGCGGTTGACGACGATCGCGCCGCCTCCCGCACCGCTCTGGCTTGCTTCGATCTCGACGCCAATGTTCGTCAGCAAGGAGTTTTTCTTACCCGTCACTGAAACGGCCGTCTGTTCCCCGCTCACGCTCGTTCCCGTAATTTCGGCAAGGTCGCGGCGATGCAGCAGATTGACAGTGACCGCGCCGCTTGCCGAAAACTTGCTGCCGTAGCCGCCGCCCAGGGCGATCGAGAAGATATCCGCGTCGTCGCTGGTGGACACGTTCAGCCGGCCGGCCTGGTCGGCCATCACTACATCGCTGCTGTTGAGCGCCGCGTGGAGCGTGTGCGCCTGATCTTCAGAGCTGACGACGCCGATCTGTGTCACGGTAAGCGCCCCTGCGACAGCACCGCTCTCAGTGCTGACCGTGACCGCCCCGGCCAGGGTCTTCGCCGAGGATTTTTCCTGAGCTGTGATGTCGAGGTCCTTCAGCCCGGTGATCGTCAGACCGTCAAAGATGGACGAGGTCTCGCCGGTGATGCGGTGCAGCGAGGCAGTACCACCGCCTGCGCCGCCCTGCGTGGAAATGGGCACGGCCAGCACCGCCAACCAGCTGTTGGCGCTGTTTTCAGCGTTCGCGGACAATGAGCCGCCCGTGCCGGACAGCGTTTTGTTCGCGCCGCCGCTCACAGACAGCACGGCGTCATTGGTGATGTGCGCATAGCCAAGCGCGACGCCTGCAGCCAGTTTGTCGAAAGCCACGCCAACAGCACCGGCGACGCCCACCGACAGCGCCCTATTCTGGGCGGTCAGAGAGCTTGGATTCGTTCCCGTGATCGTGATGTTTGAGTTTTTGACGGTCGTGCCCGCCCTGTTGACGATTGAGTTCCAGACGACGGAACCGTCCACGGCCCAGCCGTTTCCGCCCACAGCTGCGCCGGCGGCGACAGAAACAAGCGCGACACCGTTCTCGCTGTTCACGTTCAAAGCATCTGCTTTGACAGAACTGTTTTCGATCTGCACATCCATCGAGCTGCGCAGGTTGTTGACGACGATCGCCGTTCCTGCGGCTTTGCCCTGCGACGTACCAGAACCGGTCAGCGCGCCGGTAACGACCGTCATGCCGGTATGACCGCTGAGAACGCCGTCTACAGTGGTCGTAGTGTCGTCGGAAGCGGCTCCCTGAGTGTATTTCTTGTAATGATCCTTCGTTTCCAGTTCCGCGCCGCTGTAATAGCTGTCAGCGCTGATGACCTGGTCGATCGAAGCACCGGCGCGCTTGACGGCAAGGTCGAAACTCGTGCTGGCTTTGTGCTGTTTGACGCACGCGCCAATGTCGGCCCCGTCGCCGGCGGCGATATGGACGCTGCCGGACGCGGTGAGATCGCTGCTGAGGATTTTCGCAGCCGCCCTGTTGATCAGCGTATCGACAACAAGCGCGCCGCTGTACGACCACGCGCTGTCCGAATCGCCGACGCCGGCCGCGACGGTGAGACCGGCGACGACCTGTGTGACGCCCAGATAGCTGTCCACGCTGACGGCCCCGAGGGTATCCATCGTGCTGTCAGCGATGCTCGAACCGATGTCGTTTTTGATCACAGCCACCTGAATGCCCGCACCGACTGCAGCTTTTGCTTTGCCGACAGCAAGATCGATCGCGCCCGTTATCTGCGTGTCCTTCGCGTAGGACAGCACGTCCAGATCGGTCGAAACAGGAACGATCCCCACGTCCGCGCTCGTCGTCACGCCGAATACGGAACTTTTCGCGCTGTTGTTCAGCGTGTTGGCAGAGACGTTAGCGGCAATGCCCGCGCCTTTTTCGCCGTCGCCGCCGGTCACGGCCAGACCGAGCGAGCCGACCACGCTGCGGCCGCTGCTACCGGCCGAAAGCGAGATCACGTCTCGGGATGCGCCCGCGGCGTTCAGCGCAACGACCGTAGAGTTGCCAAGATCGGCCGAGACAACGCTCTTGCCGCTGTTGACGGCCAGAGAACCGCCGACGCCGACCGTGGACACGTTCTCGTTGCTGTGATCGGACAGGGCGATCGCCGCACCGCCCGAAAAAGCAGCCTGCCATTTATCAGCCTGCGCGTCAATAGCGATAACGCGATTTTTCCCGCTGTCAGAATAACTTTTGATCGTCAGGGGCGTACCGCTCTTGCCTTCGAGCCCCGCATGAGCGATGTAATCGGCAAAATTCCAGGCCACCGATCCAGCCATCGCGAGGTTGAGGTCGTTCTGCTCATGGCCGCCGGGGTTGTCGTCGGCGTCGTCGAGAATGTCTTCGTCCTCGTCGTTGATGATGCCGCCCGCATCCTCCCCCACATCTGGATCGACCTGATTCGCACCGCCGCTCACGACATCGTTGAGTTCGATCGTTTCGGGCTCTTCCGGGTCGCCGCCCGCGCCGATGTTCATGATCTTGTCACCGAGCCAGCCGCCGATGTCCTTTGTTTTGCCTTTGATCTTGTCGCCAAGGCCGACGGTATACTTATACCAATTCGCTTCCTTGTAACCGCCCTGCTGATCAGGCTCATTTTCCCACGCCATGCCGCCGGCAAGCGCGACCGTGTTGACGATGCTGTTCCCGAACGCACCCACGTTGAGCGCGTCGGCGGCAATGTACGCCCCGCTGTCCGGTGCGGTGTCATCGCTGAAAACGGCATCGAAATCGGCCACGCGCGCGACGTTCTCATATGTCAGAGCGTCAATGGCGGCGGCGATGCCGAATGCCTTGTCGTCGGCGGTCTGGATGGCGACGGCCGCGTTGGTGGCGTAGTTTTCGGCCTCGGAGCTGATATCGACCGACATGCCTGACAGCGTCGCCTCGTCGTCGATCCGTACACGGCCGGAGACGGACGCGGCAAGCACGTTGAGCTGCCCCTGGAAACCCCACTTGCCTGACTTGGCAGCGGAGAGGTTAGCGACGAGCTGCATCGAGCCGTTTTCAGTGGCAAGGGTCAGATTTCTTCCGCTTTCAAGCGTGGCGCCCTTGTGGACGTTCACGTCGTTCTGTGTCGCAAACTCGCTGACCAGCACGGAGCCCCCGACGCCGTTGCCAGCGTTATTGGATTTGATCAGTCCTAGAATTCCAGCATTCCAGCCGCCGATCACGGCGATCTCGCTCGCGGTGATCCCGCGTACGGACAGGTCGCCGGAAGCGGCAAGATGCGTGCCTTTGGCGATATTGACGGCGTTTGTCACGTTCCAGTTGGGCCACACAAAGCTGCCGCCGCCGCTGACGGTTTTGTCCTCCTGATTCGCCGTGACGGCATACGTCTTCGCGAAGACATTGGCATAGGACGAGAAATCAGCGAACAGCAGCGCGTCGGTAATCAGCGAGATGCCGGGACTGATCAGGCCGAGATAGTCGAAGGCGCCGCCAATGAACAGGCCGATGGCTTTTGAGTAGTTGATGAAGCCCTGCCAGTTGGAAAGGTCGGCGTCGTGATAGAGATCGTCTTTCAGGTACGAGTTGGCCTGCTCCCAAATCTTGAGCGATTCCTCGCCCGTCGCGTAGGATTTCAGCTCCTGCCAGTCGTTTGACAGAGTGCGGATGATCCGCCCCACGCGGTTCCACTCCACGCGCGCAGAGGATTCGATGTCGATCGAGCCGCCGGCAAGAAGCTCCGCTCCCGCGCCGATATCGACCGACGACCGCAAGTCCGCCTTGTCGTAATTGATCGCGAAGGCGAACGAACTGCTCACGTCCTTTGACGTGAAGGGACTGCCGCCGACCATCGACTGCGAAAGCCACTGGTGGTCGCCGACGAGCGCGTCGGACGAGATCGCAATGTCTTTCGGCGTCACGATCGACACATCGGGCGAGATCGTGACCGAAGCTTTCTGCGTGGGCGCAGCATCATCGACAAAGTCGATTCCCGTGTAGAGCACGGTAATGCCCCATTTGGTCCTGACGTCGCCCTCTTTCGCGCCGTTGCCGTAACGCAGCCCTTCGGGGAGCTTGATCTTATCGGCAAGGCGCGTGTAGACGGCTTTCAGCGCGGGCATCTTGAGGTTGGACTTGACCTCTTCGGAGAACAGTTTTTCCGTGCTGGAACGGATGAGGGACTGCGCGGTCCACGTGTCGGTATCGTTCGACGCCGCGAGCGTGACTGAGCCGCCCGCGGAGAGGTTCGCGCCGATGTTCGTCTCCGCGCCTGTGCTCACGAGCGTGGCGTTGAGCGCCAGACCGCCCGGTCCCTTCGCGGTAAGCGCAGAAGCGTTCGTGTTGATGCTGTTATTGACGTTCGAGACGATCGAGAGCGCGCCTCCCGAGTTGATCTTCGCGCCCTCAGCGATCGTCACGGAGGCGTTGTTGTCAAGGTCGGCCCAGAGGAACGCGATCGTGTAGGGCGAATCGCCGTCGAAATTGGAGATATGCGCGTTCGCGTTCAAAGCAGCGCTGAGCGTTGATTTGGCGTCGATCGTCATCTTGCCGCCAGATTCGAGATCGCCGCTCACGGTGACGGAAGCAAGTCCGCGCTGCTTGCTGGCCACGACGCCGGCGGCGGGGATCTTGTTGGACCAGTTCCATTTGACGAGCTCCAAAAAACCGAGCGATGTTCCGGCTTTCGCGCCGACATAGCTTTCGGCGTGCAGCGCCAAGTCTTTCGCAGCTTGCAGCGTCGCGCCGGATTCGACGGAAATGTCGGCCATCGCTTTCAGGTCGGTATACGAGCCGTCGATCTCGACGCCGCTAAGGTCATCAAACAGTTCCTTGCCGATATTGGAAAAGTATTGACCGGTGAACGAATCCTCGCGGTAGTTCCACGCGTCGGCTGAGACAGCCACGTTCTGACCGGCCTTCACGCTGCTGCCGCTTTTAGCGGCCACCTTAGCCGTGGCGGCCGCGTTGAAATCGGTATTTCCTGTAAAGGGGACCGTTTTCTTGTCTCCCGACTCCGTGTCGGCCTTCTGGTCAAGCGCAGGGTCATATGCGGGCGCGCCGGAGGAACGGGCGCGCATGAAAACAGAACCGTAGGCATTGATATCGCCGGAGTGTACGATCTTTGCTTCTTTGCCGCCGACGGCAATGGAGTCGAGACGCACGTCTCCGGACTCAGTACGCGTCAGCTTGAGCGAGTCCACGTTCACGTCGATGCCGGAACCGGAGATGTCGCTCACGTTGACGAGCGAGCTGAAATCCAGGCTCGCTGTATTCAGCTTCGATCCTTTTGCCGTTTCGATCTGCGCCGCTTTCAGCGTGATGCCGTCGGGCGCGGTGACTTTTCCTTTGACGACGATCGAGCCTTCGGGATTGAGCGCGACGTAGCCCGCTTCCATGCGTTTGAACTCCGTCAGCGCCCACGGACTGTTGTTGCCGGCGATCGTTTTGTACGTCGAGTCGTCGGCGATGATCGCCGAGAACTGACCGGCGTTGATGGCGCCTTTCTCGCCGATGATCATGCCCTTGGGCGAGATGAAGATCAGATGTCCGCCGATTTTCTTGGCTTCGGCTTTGAGCGCGTTGACAGTACCCTGAACGTCGATTTTGGCATCGACAAAGTTGTACAGCTTGCTCGTGCCGTTCGGCAGCACCATATTGGCGATGTGGCCCTGCGAAAGCTCAAACTTCGAGAAGCGATTGAAGGCACTCTTTCCGTCGGTGCTCTTTTTGCTCGTCGTCACGGTATATTTGCTGCCGTTCTGATTGACCGTGGTTTTGCCGCGATAATCTTCATGCACGGTCAGCTCCGACGCCACCGCCGAAAGCGGCGTCAGGATCGTACTTGCCGTCAGTGCCGATGCGATGATGCGATCGGCAAGGTTCAGTCTGCGCTGCTTAATTCGAGCCTTTTTCTTCTGTGCCATTGTGCCTCCTCGGGATGTTGAAAACAGATCAAATAACATACAGCTCACACAAAATTTAAATCACAGATCAATAACTATATCATCACACCGGACTATTATACCTGATTATTTCAAAATAGGGATGATTTATACAGATGTTTTTTGCATTTATGATTCATGCCGTTTTATAGAAAAATAGTCTTATTGGATGGTTTTTATACTATTTTGTTTTAAACGCTAACATCTCTGTAGGGGCGGGCCTATCCGCCCGCCATCCCACCCAGTGCACATTTCGTTTTCGGGCGGCCACG
>JAEEUD010000302.1 GCA_016286835.1 Pyramidobacter sp.
GGGATGCCGGCGACGGCCTTCTTCTGATCGCCGCAGCCCGTGAGCAGCAGGACCATGGCGATCGTGAAGCTGGTCAGACCGACGTCGTATCTCATGCCAACGACGAGCACGACGAGGATCACGATGCCGGCCAGCGTGATCCACTGCTTGCCGTTGAAGGGCTCAAGAGCCGACTCGGACACGTCGACGTTCGACTTCATCTTGTAGCCGCCGAGGACGATGTAGATGACGATGAAGTACACCGTCATGGCCATGAGCATGTTCATCTCCAGCGGGAAAGCGATGCCTGTGATCCCCTGCGCCTCGGCCAGCTTAGCTCCGAGGATGCCGGTGGGAGCGACCGGGGTGCAGCCGCCAGCGGCGGCGCCGAGGACGGACGTAGCCGACAGAAGGAGCGGCGAGATGCGCATCTCAGCGGCGAGCGAGCAGGTGAAGATGGCCATCAGGCCCATGACCGGCACCGTGCCGGGGCCGACCGCAGCGAGGATCGCCGAGAAGACGTACACGATGATGGGGATCAGCGCCGTGCGCTTGCCGGCGAGCGCGACGATGCGCTTGGCCAGCTGCTCCATCGTCTTGTTCTCCTGCGCGATGCTGAACATCAGCATGACGCCGAGCAGCGTGACGAACAGACCGGTGGGGAAGCCCGACTGGATCTGCTTGACAGGAAGATTCGCGATCTTGCCGAGCACAAGCGCCAGGCCAAACGCGACCAGTCCCATGTTGACATTGCGCCAGAACCCCAGACCGATCGCCAGGAACAGGAATACCAGAGAGAGAATTGCCATGTTTTCCATTTCGTTTCCTCCTTTAAAATTGGGGCTTTTTCAAGCCTCGATGAACGAAGTCTATCACAATCCCTAACGGTATACAACGCCATATTAAATATGATTAAAATAAAACGTAACGCTCCTAAAAACAAAGCGCGCGTATACATTATACGCGCGCTTTATTTATACAAACGATTCATCAGACGCTGTTTCATCCGTTCGATGTGCTGCTCGGAGATCTTCGCGGCGTCGTCCGGACGGCGTTCCTTCATCGCCCTGATCAGTTCCCAGTGCTCTCCCGTGTTGATGAAGAACTCTCCCGGAGAAGCCACGGGATAGTAAAACGGCATCGCGAACCAGAGGTCTTCCATGATGCGCAGGAGCCGGGGATTGCCCGCCATTTCCCAGACACAATGGTGAAACTGATTGTTCAGGGTCTTGAAGGCGCCGCCGTCGTTTTCGGCGGCCGCCCGGTCCATCTCGGTGTTGATGCGTTCGAGCTCTTCGAACGCGCTTGCCCGTCCTCTCAGCGCGGCCTTCTTGACGATCAGTCCTTCCAAGAGCGTCCGCAGTTCAAGATCGTCAAAGATCAGTTCGGGGGTGATCTTCTTGACCACCATGCGGTTGTTGGCCCTGGCTTCGACGAGCCCGGCGTGTTCCAAAACGGCGAAGGCGTCGCGCACCGGGATGCGGGAAACGCCGAATTGTTCCGAGAGCTTCTGCTGCACCAGCTCGTCGCCGGGCTTCAGGATCCCCTTGTAGATCGCCTCGCGCAGCTGCTCCACGACGCGGTCTTTGGCGGACAGCGTTCCGTCCTTCATAGTTTTCCTCCCTGCGCGTCCTGTCTCGTTCGCGTCCGCTTATTTGCCGCAGACGCGAACGAGTGTTTTCGGCGCTGTTTTTGCGCTATACGTCGAGGTTGCTGACTTCGTGCGCGTGCTGTTCGATGAACGCGCGCCGGGGTTCGACGCGGTCGCCCATGAGGATGTCGAAATACTCGTCGGCGCCGGCCAGGTCGTCGAGCTCGATCTGCTTCAGCAGCCGCGTCGCCGGATCCATCGTCGTCTCCCAGAGCTGCTCCGGGTTCATCTCGCCGAGCCCCTTGTAGCGCTGCACGGCAGCTTTTTTGCCCTCGGCATCGAGGCCGTCCATCACCTTGCGCAGCTCGCGGTCGCTGTAGAGATAGTCGATCTTCTTGCCCACCTGCACGCGGTAGAGCGGCGGCACGGCCTGATAGACGTGACCTTTTTCGATCAGCTCGCGCATGTGGCGGAAGAAGAACGTCAGCAGCAGCGTGCTGATGTGCGCACCGTCAACGTCAGCATCGGTCATGATGATGATCTTGTTGTATCTCAGCTTGCTGATGTCGAAATCCTCGCCGATGCCGCAGCCAAGCGCGGTGATAATGGTGCGGATCTCCTTGCTGCTGAGGATCTTGTCCATGCGGGCCTTTTCCACGTTGAGGATCTTGCCGCGCAGGGGCAGGATGGCCTGGAACTTGCGGTCGCGGCCCTGCTTTGCGCTGCCGCCTGCCGAGTCTCCCTCGACGATGTAGACCTCGCAGTTCTCGGCCGTGCGGCTGGAACAATCGGCCAGCTTGCCGGGCAGTGAAAGGCCGCTCATCGCCGACTTGCGCACGAGCTCGCGGGCCTTCTTGGCCGCTTCGCGCGCCTGACGAGCCTTGATGGCCTTCTCGATGATCGGTTTGATGACGCTGGGCTGCTCTTCGAGCGCCGCCAGCAGGCC
>JAEEUD010000303.1 GCA_016286835.1 Pyramidobacter sp.
GTCCCGTCATCATGCAGATGGGCTGCAGTCTCAAAGCGCCGGAAGCGAGGCGCGTCATCGAGAGGTTTTTCTCCGCTGCCAGCAGGCCCTCGATGCCGCTGGGGATCAGCGCGCGCAGAGGTACCTGGAACGGACCGCAGGGCTCAAGGCGCTTCACCGAGGCTTCCTGTTCGCCCCATTCTTTTTCCAGATCGGCGTTCGTGGCCGAGTGGTGCAGGTCGATGATGTAACCGCCGACGGCGATCGAGTCGGACAGGTCGCGGTTCCCAAGCCCGCTGCGCCAGCTCAGCGAACTGTCGTGCAGATCGTACGCCGTCAGCGTGAAATCGCCCACGGCGCGGCGGCACTCGCGCACATACGGCGCAGGCGGCAGATGCCGTGCGATCGCCTTCCATTCGTCGGGCAGATCGGCCGCGGCGGCCGGCAGCTCACCGTATTCGTGCTCGTCCACCGACCACGGCTCGCCAAGCTCGTTCTGCATAAAATAGATGAAGTGCAGCGTCTTGATCAGCGCGTCGCGCTCCACCTGCGCTCTCACGGCGCGGTCTTCAAGATACGACGCGGGCAGGCCGAACTGGCCGTTCGTCCAGCGGTACGTGCCGGGATAATCGTTGCCCCAGTTGACGCTCGTCTTGCTGATCTTGGCCCAGTTTTCCTGAGCACCGTCATAGTCGCCCGGCAGGAACGAATCCGGCAGGCCGCGATAGCCGTTGTGCGTGACGAAGTTGACGGGCATCTTCACGGGATACACGCCCTGGAAATCGTAGCCGTCTTTGGTGACGTAACCTTCGTAATTCGCTCTCGCCTGCTCGTAGCCGGGCAGCGGCATCGTGGGACGAAGATGCTCGGGCACGCCGTCGGGGTACTTGCGGATCACGGCCGTCCAGGTGATGTCCTGGATCATCGACTCGCCGATGCCGTCGGTCGAGACGAAATTGCCAGACCGGTACGCCGCACCGGCAAGAGGGAGAACGTCGCCGTACTCCGTAGCGTCGATGAGCATTGCGCAGCTCACGCGCCGTTCACCATCGGGCGTCTTCAGCGTCACGCCCGTCACGCGCGGGCCGTCTTTTGTCACCGCGATGACCTCGGAATGATAGGCAACGACGGGCGCGGGGGAACATTCCGCCAGCATCTCGGACAGGATCTTCTGCCCGACGAACGGCTCAAAAGCGACGGTATGGGGGCTCCAGTAGCACGTGCCGATCGACTTGCCGAGCGCGGCGTAATGGTAGGTGAGCCGCTTGACGAATTCCAGATAGACGCCGCTTTTGATCGTGCTCATGTCGTCCATCGTGGACACGCCGCCCGAGATCGACTGACCTCCCAGAACGTACGTCGGCTCGACGACCAGCACCGAGGCGCCCATGCGGGCCGCCTGAAGCGCCGCGCCGCACCCGCCCATGCCGCCGCCGGCGACAACGACGTCGTACCGTTCGGCGATCGGAGCGGCGAACGCCATGCCGCTCAGCAGTGCCAGAGCGCACAGCGCGACAAGCACAGATTTGGTGACAGATTTCAAGGAAAAGCCCCTTTCTCATACGAAAAATGCGCGTTTCCCGAACAGGGAACGCGCATGTGATTATATCAAACTTTGGCGGGCTGTATCAACGCCCCGATCAGAATCCGAGATCGCTGTGAGAACCGGTCCTCGTCAGAGACAGGATCAATATATCCTCAAAAATCTGGTAGACGAGAAGCCAGTCCGGCTGGATATGACATTCCCGATAACCTTCCCAGTTGCCGGACAGCTCGTGATCGAAATACTTGGGATCGAGCTGTTCCCCATTCGCAAGAGCCGCGATGACTGTTTCGAGCGCTTCTCTGCTGAGACCTCGCTTCTTCGCCAGTTTCAAATCACGCTTGAACTGAGATGTCGGTTTGATCGTGTATTTCATCACCACAGCTCTTTCATCATCGCGTGAACGTCGTCGTATCCTTTGTAGTTGTCAGGTTCTTTTTTCATGTTTTCAGTTTCCCGCATTGCCGCCAAAGACTCTTTGTTCGGTGTGGTGTAGCTGAGGTCGCGTTCGGCTTCACTCAGGCGTACCGCAAAAGGAAAACCGCCGTAACGCAGTGACTGGCGCAGAAAAACGTTGATTGCCGTCGTGAGGTTCATGCCGAGTTCATTATACAGCGATTCACACTGCTGCTTCAGGGCGCTGTCCATTCTCACGCTGAAATTTACTGTCTGTGACATCTTTGATCACTCCTTAGGCTGCATTGCATTATAAGTTTATTATATACATTTTGCAGTGCGTTGGCAAGTTCAGAATCAGGAACCGAAGGACAAAAGGGGGCTCAAAAGTTACACGACTTTATCCTCCCGAAGTCTACCCCCTGAACTGCTTACCAGAAACAACAAAGGCCCGCTTTTTCAAGCGAGCCTTTGGACGATTTCGCGTTATCTGTAAAAAAAATAATGGCGGAGGGGAGAGGATTCGAACCTCCGGTACCTTTCGGTACACAAGCCTTCCAAGCATGCACCATAGACCACTCGGAC
>JAEEUD010000304.1 GCA_016286835.1 Pyramidobacter sp.
TTAGAATAATGGGAGTTTTCTGGGGCGAGAGCTTGTTATTTTTTCTCCGGTTCATTATAATGTACGGAAAATTCAAAGTCGCCGGACGATTGTGCGGGTGGTGTTTCCGGCTAAGGAGGGTTTTATTGCGTGAAAGCGTTGGATACGGCGTACGTAAACGGCAAGGTGTACACTGTTGATGAAGGTTTCAGTACGGCGACGGCATTTGGCGTGTGCGGCGATCGTTTTGACGTCGTAGGCACGGACGAAGAGGTTAAGGCGCACTGCGGACCTGAAACGAAGATCATCGATCTGGGAGGAAAAACTGTCGTCCCCGGCCTGATCGACTCACATCTGCATGTTCAGGGCACGGGTGCGCTGAAGATGGAAGTGTACGTCGTCGGCTGCTCGAAGGAAGAGTGCTTGGCGCGTGTCGCCGCAGCTGTCAAAAAGGCCAGGCCCGGCGAGTGGATCGTTGGCCGCGGCTGGATCAACGATGAGTGGAGCGATCCTGCGTTCCCAACGAAGGAAGAACTCGATTCCGTGTCGCCGGACAATCCGGTCTGTCTCAAGCGCAGCTGCGGGCACGCAACATGGGTGAACAGCAAGGCTTTTGAGATGGCGGGCATTACCGACGCCACGCCCGATCCCGTCGGCGGCGAATATCTGCGCAAGGCTGACGGTTCATTGCTCGGCGTGGTCACTGATCAGGCACAGGATCCCTTCAATAAGGCGATCCCGCCCTATACGAAGGAGCAGCTGCAACGTATTGCCCTGCTGGCACAGGAAGGTTTTTTCGAGGTCGGCATTACATCAGTCGAGGACGCCGGCAGCAGCGAAGAATGGTTTGAGGCGTGGGAAGAGCTGTACAAGACGGGCGCAATGAAACTGCGCATGTACATCTCGATGCGCGTTGTCGGACGTCCCAGCTATGAAGAGCTGATCTCGAAGACGAAAGAGTACATGAAGTACGGGTTGCGTATCGGCCAGTACGGTAACCGGCTGACGGCACGTGCCTACAAGATCTCACTCGACGGCTCTCTTGGCGCCCGCAGCGCCTGGATGCTGGCGGATTACGACGACCGTCCTGGGCACAAAGGCAACGGCAAGTGGACCGACGAGCAGTTGTACAACATCCTCGTCGAGCCGTTCAAGGCCGGTTTCCAGCTCTGGGCGCACGGCATCGGAGACGCGGCGGTGAAGCAGGGACTCGACGTGTTCGAGCGCCTGCAGAAGGAATTCCCTCGTCCCGACTGCCGCAATCGTATCGAGCATTCACAGGTGATCGCACCTGAAGATGTCGACCGCTACATGGAACTGGGCGTCATCCCCACATATCAGACTGTGTTCATCCGTACCGATAAGCGCGTGGCCGACGCTCGCTGGGGCGAGCGCATGAAACGTGCCTACATCTGGCGCACGATGATCGACAAAGGCAACAAGATCCCCAACGGCACCGACTCGCCGGTGGAGAGCTACGATCCGTTCCTCAGCATGTACTGTGCCGTGGCCCGCAAGGACGAGCACGGACAGCCTGAGGGCGGCTGGCATAAAGAAGAGGCGATGACGCGCGAGGAAGCCCTGAGGAGCTACACCATCTGGGGCGCTTATGCGGCATTTGAGGAGCATCTCAAAGGCAGCATCGAACCCGGTAAACTTGCTGATTTTGCTGTGCTTGACCGCGACTATATGACCTGTCCGGAGGATGAAATCAAGGACATCAAAGTGCTCTGCACCGTTGTCGGCGGCGAGACTGTTTTTTCCAGGCTGTAACGGCGTGTTCGCGTCGAAACACTATTTTTACTGAAGAAGGGGAGCGTTTATATGGAAGTCCAACAGGAAAACAAAGGGTTGTTTTATCGGTTCATCCGCGGCATCGAGGTGGCGGGCAATAAACTGCCGCACCCGTTCTACCTGTTCTCGATCCTGATCGTCGTCGCGTTCGTTCTTTCGGCGATTTTTGCCGGCGCCTCGGCCACCTACACCAAGGCGGCCACGTCGGCGGGCAAGGGCGCTTCGGAGATGACGGTCGTCATCAAGAACCTGTTCAACAAGGACACGATCACCTACGTCACGCAGAACATGTACAAGATCTATTACGCCTTCTCGCCGATGACGATGATGGGACTGCTGATGCTGTCCATCGGCCTGTGTGAGCAGGTTGGCATGTTCGGCGCGTTCATCAAGAAGACGATCGCGGGCGCGAAGCCGGCTGTGGTGTTCGCTGTCGTGTCGTTCATCGCCATCAACGCCAACACTGCCAGCAACGCCGGCATCCTTGGCGCGACGGCCGTGGCGGGTGCGGTGTTCGGCTCGATGGGCTACAATCCCTGGCTGGGCATCATCCTGGCCTATGCGGCTGGCAATGCCGGCATGTCGGCCAACGTCTTCGTCGGTAATCTCGACGTGCTCATCAGCGGCATCAACGAGTCGGTCTGCGGCCCTCTTGGCATTCCCACCGAAACGGTGCATGTACTTGAGCACTGGTATTTTATGGGCGTGTGTGCG
>JAEEUD010000305.1 GCA_016286835.1 Pyramidobacter sp.
GCCGAAGGCGACGGATGAGGAGAATACGCAGAAAAGCGCTGAGCTTTTCGCGGATCAATGAATTGCGCCGACGCGTATGAATTGACGCCTGCGGCGTCGTCAAGAATAGAACGGAGGAAGGAATATGAGCTATACGGAAGCAAAGAACGCATATGCCGCCTACGGCGTGGACGTCGAAAACGCCATCGAGACACTTAAGAACGTGCCGGTTTCCCTGCATTGCTGGCAGGGTGACGACGTGCGCGGGTTCGACACCGACCCGAATAAGCCCCTGACCGGCGGCATTCAGACGACCGGCAATTACCCTGGCAGAGCGCGCACGCCCGACGAACTGATGCAGGACCTCGACAAGGTTTTGAGCCTGATCCCAGGCAAGCCGAAGATGAATCTGCACGCAAGCTATGCGATCTTCGAGGACGGCGCATGGGCGGACCGCGACAAGCTGGAGCCGAAGCACTTTGAGAAGTGGGTGCAGTTCTGTAAGGAACGGGGGCTCGGCTGCGATTTCAATCCGACGTTTTTCTCACATCCGAACTGCGATCCGCTGACGCTGTCCAGTCCGAACGCGGACACGCGCAAGTTCTGGATCGAGCACGGCAAGGCGTGCATCCGCATTTCGTCCTATCTTGCGGAAAACTTAGGCGAGCCGTGCGTGATGAACATCTGGACCGGCGACGGCTTCAAGGACATCCCTGCCGATCGCATGGGACCGCGTATGCGCTATCGCGAGAGTATTGACGAAATCCTTTCCGAGTCGTATGATTTTACCAAGGTCAAGCCGTGCATCGAATCGAAGGTCTTCGGCATCGGCGTGGAGGCGTACACGGTCGGCAGCGGCGAGTTTGCGCTTTCCTACGCCGCGATGAACCGGAATAAGTGCATTCCGCTGATGGACAACGGACACTACCATCCGACCGAAGTCGTCTCGGATAAGATCCCCGCGCTGCTCGCGTTCTTCCCGGAGATCGCGCTGCATGTCACGCGTCCGATCCGCTGGGATTCCGATCATGTGGTGCTGTTCGACGACGAGACGAGGGAGATCGCGCGCGAGATCGTGCGCTGCGGGATCGACCGCGTGCATATCGCGCTCGACTATTTCGATGCCAGCATCAACCGCATCTCGGCATGGGTCACCGGTTTCCGCAATGTGCAGAAGGCGCTGCTGTTTGCGCTTTTGCAGCCGAACGCCGAACTGAAGACGCTGCAGGATTCCGGCAATTTCAGCAAGCTCATGGCGTTGCAGGAGGAGCTCAAAACCCTGCCCTTCGGCGAGGTTTGGAACGAATACTGCCGCCGGTGCAGCCGTCCGGTCGACGGCGCATGGTATCCGGAGATCGAGCAGTACGAAAAGCAGGTTCTGGCAACAAGGAAATGACGCGAGCGACGGACAACCCCTCAGTCGGCATACGCCGACAGCTCCCCTTGCGCAGGGGAGCCAAGGGATTGAACACATCTTGCGTATCTTGTACGTATGCATCGATTTATGAATCCGGGCATGCTGAAACGCATGCCTCCCCTGTGTAAGGAAAGGCGGCAGCCGAAGCGGAGCAAGGCTGTCGGAAGGGTTGTCAATGAATTGCGCTGACGCGCATGAATTGTCCAAAGGACATGAATTGACGCCGCAGGCGTTATGAACAACCCCTCCGGGTTCACTGCGTTCACCCACCTCCCCTTGCACAGGGGAGGCAAGACCGTCTCGTACCAAAGGCCTTCCCCCTGCCGTGGGGAAGGTGTCGCCGAAGGCGACGGATGAGGAGGACACGTAGAAAAGCGTAAAGCTTTTCACGGATATAACGAATTGCGCTGACGCGCATGAATTGTCCAAAGGACATGAATTGACGCCGCGGGCGTCATGAAAGGAATAACATTATGAAAAACACTCTGAACGCACCGTTTCTGATCGAAATGATCCGCACGACGACGAACATGTACAACCATGGCTGGGACGAGCGCAACGGCGGCAACATCAGCATGCTGCTGGACGAAGCGGAGGTACGCAGGTACCTGACCATCCCCGCGATCGTCCGCACGATCCCGACCGGCTTTGCCGCACCGGAGCTGGACGGAAAGATCTTTCTCGTCACCGGCACGGGCAAGTATTTCAAGAACGTGCAGTACGATCCCGCAAAGAATCTCGGCATCGTCCGTCTTGCGAAAAACGGCACGGAAGCGGAAGTGCTTTGGGGCTTCTCGGACGGCGGCAAATTCACCTCGGAGTTTCCGGCGCATATGATGAGCCACGTCGCGCGCATGCGGGTGAACCCCGAAAACCGCGCGGTCATGCACTGCCATCCGGCGAACCTTCTTGCTATGACCTATGTACACGATCTTGACGAGAAGGCGTTCACGCGCACGCTGTGGCAGATGTGCACTGAATGCATCGTGGTGTTCCCGGACGGTGTGAACGTGCTGCCGTGGATGCTCTGCGGCACGAACGAGATCGGTCTCGCGACCGCAGAAAAGATGGGGACCGCGCGCCTTGTCG
>JAEEUD010000306.1 GCA_016286835.1 Pyramidobacter sp.
GTTCGCCGTCCTCCAGCGCCTGCAGATAGTCGTCCCAGGACAGCTCGTAGATCTTGACCGTGATGCCGATGGAGTTCATATCCTGGGCAAACTTGCGTGCCATGCCGGCCTTCGCGCTCGAATCGCTGCAGAGGATCATCGTGAAGGTCAGCTCGCCCGCGCCGGTCATGCTGTCGAAGCGGCCGTCGCCGTCGGAGTCCTTCAAGCCAAAGTTCTGCAGGATCGTTTTGCATTTTTCCAGGTCGAAGCTCAGAGAATCGGCCAGCTCCGTGGGATAGGCCGCGCAGGTGGGATACATCGGGACGGCGGAGGCCACGCCGTTGCCGTGCAGCATCTGATCGGCAAGATACTCGCGGTCGAAGGCGTACTGCAGCGCGGCGCGGATGTTGTTGTAGCGGCAGGTGGCGCTCTCCTCGTTGAAGGCGATGTAATGCATGTTCGTCGTGGCGAAGGTGCGCGTCTCGTTCGAGCTGGCATAGCCGAGGTTGGTATAGCTGCTCGGGTCGTTGACGATCACGTCGATATAGGAATCTTCAAAGGCGGCGATGATGTCCTCGGCCGTGAAGTATTCCTTCAGGTAGATCACGTCCACCGGCAGGTGGTCGTAGCCGTTGTGGCCGTTGAAGGCCAGCAGCTCCGTTCCGGCCTCGTTATACATGTACGGGCCGCTGCCGAGCGGATGGGGATCGCCGTTGGTGCCGACCTTGACCACGGGGATGTTCAGCAGCTTGATGAACTGCTTGTTGGGGATGCCCAGCTCGATGATCAGCTGCGTTTCCGTCCAGGATACACCCTTGACGCTGGCAAAGCGGCCGGTAAAGCGGTCGGAATGGATACAGTACTCGATCGACATGCGCATATCGTTGCCCGTGACGGGCGAGCCGTCGTGGAACACATGCGTCGTGTCGTAGGTCAGCGTCCAGGTCTTGCCGTCCTCCGAGACGCTCCAGTCCGTGATCAGTCCCGCGCCGGGGATGACCTCGAAGTTGTTGTCGACCTCGACGAGGTTTTCGTAGACCAGCGAACAGATCAGTTGGTTGGAGTGGTTCGTTGCGACGGACGGGTTCAGAGAGAAGTTGCTGTTGGAATTGAGCGAGAACACGCGGTCCGCCGCAAAGCCCTTCTCGATATCACGCCCGCCGGTGGAAACGGGAATGCCGCCCGTTCCGGCGTCTTTTGCGCCGCAGCCCGACGCAGCGAACAGCATCGCCGCAGCGAGCGCGGCGGTCAGGATCCGTTTGACAGTCTTTCTCATCTTTCTACCTCAATACGATTGCGGCCGCCTGGCTGCCGCGGCGGCCTCCGGTATAGCGGTGCGACCAGTATTTCTCGTGCATGCAGACCGTGCATTCCTCCGAGATGTCGATATGCTCCGGGCGCAGCCCGAGCTGCACGAGCCGCCGCGCATTTGCCGCGCGCAGATCCACCAGCGTCTTGCCGTCGGCGCGGCGCGCAAAGAGCCCTCCCGTCTCGCCGCCGAGATATTCCGACACCGCGTCGGGCACGTCGTCGTCCGTCTCGAAGCAGCAGCGGCCGATGGCCGGGCCGAGCGCACAGCAGATATCCTCTCTTTCGGCGCCGAGCGCGCACATCGCCTCAACGGTGTTTTTCAGGATGTCGCTCACCGAGCTGCGCCAGCCGCAGTGCACGGCTGCGATCACGCCCGCGCGTCCGTCGCAGAGCAGGGCGGGCACGCAGTCGGCCGTGAAGCACATCAGCGGCAGACCGCGCACGGCGGTGACGAGCCCGTCCGCCTCATAGGGCACCGCGGACAGGCAGACGTGGCGATCTTCCTCCGTCACGGTGCGCACGGCGCTGCCGTGAACCTGTTTGGTGACGGCGGCTTCGTCTATCCCCACGCCCATCAGCGCGCAGACGCGGCGGTAGTTCTCGCGCACGCACGCCGGGTCGTCGCCGCGGTTCGAGCCGAGGTTCAGCGACGAGTAGATCCCCTCGCTGACGCCGCCGAAGCGCGTCGTGAAGGCGTGGCGCGCGCCGATCACGGACGAGATCATATAGATGAGGCCGTTTTCGTTGTTTTCCGTAAATGCCATAGCGTTTCCTTTATTTCTCGAATCTCCCGCAGCACTCTTTGTACTTCAGTCTCCGGCTGCCGTCGGCCTTCATCTTGCCGCAGGGGCAGGGGTCGTTGCGTCCGGGCTTGGGGACCTTTTTGACGGGCTTTTTCTTTACCGGCTCGCCGCCTACGTTGGCCGCGGCGTTTTTGGCCACGGACTTGCGCTCGACCGGCTGCTCCTTGCGGACGCGGACGGTGAACAGGCGGCGCACGGTCTCCTCGCGGATCCCCTGCACCATGGCCTCGAACATGTCGAAGCCCTCCTGCTTATAGGCGTCGATCGGCTTGGTCGAGCCGTAGCCGCGCAGACCGATGCCGCGCTTGAGCTCGTCCATCGCGTCGATGTGATCCATCCAGTATTCGTCGACCACGCGCAGCATGATCACACGCTCGAGCTCACGCAGCA
>JAEEUD010000307.1 GCA_016286835.1 Pyramidobacter sp.
TCTTGTAGGCGCCGGTGCCGCAGGGGTTACGGGCGAAGTTGACGCCCTTGGCCTCGGCCTCTTCGACGGCGCGCTTGCTGACGATGCCGAACGTGAGGTTGCTCATCACTTCAAGGATGGGCGCGTAGGGGAACTTGAGGAGCAGCTTGACGTGCTTGTCGTCAACCTTCTCAAAGCCCTTGATGGAGCTGCGGATGCCCGAGGAATAGCTGGACTTGAACGAGCGGTTGAGCGAGAACAGCACGTCGTCGGCGGTCATCGTGTCGCCGTTGTGGAACTTGACGCCGTCGCGGATCGTGAACGTCAGCTCGGTGCTGTCGTCGTTGAACTTCCACTCCGTGGCCAGACCGGGGACGTACTTGGTGTAGTCCTGCGGATCGACGGCGACGAGCGTGTCATACAGCTGGAGCATCTGCATGTGGGTGACGGTGTCCTTGCTGGTGGACGGATCGAGCGAAGCCGCCTCGGCGTTGACGCCGTACATCAGCGTGTCCTTCGTGCTCTTGGGCGCGTCGGCAGCGAAGGCCGAAACGGCAAGTCCGAACAGCACGGCTGCGAAAAGTCCGTAACGCGTGGCTTTCATGGAAAAGTCCTCCTTAATAAGTGAAGGTT
This sequence comes from Pyramidobacter sp., assembly GCA_016286835.1. Classification (GTDB taxonomy): domain Bacteria; phylum Synergistota; class Synergistia; order Synergistales; family Dethiosulfovibrionaceae; genus Pyramidobacter. The sequence continues at coordinate 613 of JAEEUD010000307.1, forward strand.
CTTCAAAGAGGAAAAAAAATTCCTCTTTCCTGGATCATACGATAGCAATGTACGCCGCGAAAATCAAGTGAATTATATTTATCGCTGCCATAACCACAAGGGAATGACTAAGCACCCGCAGTTATTCGCTCATCTTTCCGACCGCATCGATGACCGCCGCGCTCACCTTGCGGCCGTTGTAGTAGCAGTCGAGCCGCAGTTTTTCGTTGGGCGAATGGTTGGTTTGGTCGGCGTTGCCGTAAGGTACGAGCAAAACGGGCATCTTCATGATGTCAGTCCACACGTAGCCCGGCGTGCTGCCGCCGGATGAGGCGTGGATGACGGCCTTGGGATAGACGCTGCGCACCGCGCCGATGACGGCCTGGCACACGGGCAGCTCTGCGGACGTGCGCGACGGCTGCATGGGATTGGCTTCAAACCTGACGACGATCTCGGGATCGAACTCATGGACGAACTTCGCGATCTGCGCGGCGACTTTTTCCGGGTCCATGTTCAGTACCAGGCGCACATCGAAGCGTACGAACGCGTTGCGGGGCACGCACGTCTTGTGACCGGGGCCCGTGTAGCCGCCGCCCATGCCGTTGATCGTCAGCGTCGGCGAGAACATGAGCTGGCGGTAATAGCTCTGCTTGTCGTTCTTCTCCAGCCGCTTCGTGCCGTAAATGCGGCACAGGACGTCGGGATCGAACTCAAGCTCGTCGATGGTCTTCCGCTCGTACTCCGTGGGCGGCACCACGTCGTCGTAAAAGTGCGGGATGAGCACATGGCCGTTTTCGTCGATCATCGACGCGACGAGGCGGCACAGCTCGATGGCCGGGTTGGGGATGAGCTGGCCCGTCTTGGAATGGTTCTGGTGCGTTGCCGTCGTCAGCTCGACCTCGAACGACAGATCGCCGCGGGAGCCCAGCTTGATCTCCGGGAAATCGCCGGCGTTCATCGGTCCGTCGCTGTTGAACACGAAGTCGGCGCGCAGCAGGTCCTTGTGCTCGCGCACGAATCCGGGCAGACTGGGCGAGCCGCTTTCTTCCTCGCCGTCAAAGATGAACTTGACGTTCACGGGCACGTCGCCCGTCGCGGCCAGCCAGCTGCGCACGGCAAGCACGTGGGCGAGCAGCTGCCCCTTGTTGTCGGCCGTGCCGAGGCCGTAGAGACGGCCGTCCTTGATCGTCGGCTCAAACGGCGGCGTCAGCCACTCGTCCTCGGGATCGGGCGGCTGCGTGTCGTAATGCCCGTAAAACAGCACCGTCTTGGCGTTTTTGTGCTTCGACTTCAGTTCGCCGAACACCAGCGGCTGCGTCGGCGTCGGGAAGATCTCCACGGTCGAGCAGCCCAGATCGGTCAGCATGGAGCGGAGCAGCTCCGTGCACTCCTTCACGCCCATGTTGCGGGCGCTGACGCTCGGCTGCGCGACGAACTTCTTCAGCAGGTCGAGGTCTTCGGCTTCGTGCGAGTCAAGATGCGCGTAGACAGCGGCAAGGCTCATAAACGACCATTCCTTTCCTGCGGGAGCTTTGTCCCGGTTTTTAATAAATGTATTATAATGGAAATGCGGCGCCCCGTCGCATGAAATTTGCGTTCGGTCTGTCATAACCTGCGGGAATCGGAGGGGGAAAGCGTGAACACCGACATTTACCATTATCTGCTCACCGTCGCAAAGACGCGCAACATCACGCGCGCGGCCGAGATGCTGCACATCTCGCAGCCGGCGCTGACCAAGGCCATCCGCCGGCAGGAGAAGGAGCTGGGCGTGACGCTGTTCGACCGCACGACTTCGCCGCTGACGCTGACCTATGCCGGCGAGCGTTATCTGGAAAGCGCCCGCAAGCTGCTGGACATCGGCAGTTCGCTGCGCGAGGAGATGAAAAACATC
>JAEEUD010000308.1 GCA_016286835.1 Pyramidobacter sp.
AGCGCGAGGAACTCGCACCGGCAACAGCCCCCGAAGCGTCGGTGATGACCACGTCAAAGCCGATCAGTGCCGAAACGGCGGATGCGATCTCGCCGGCCGATTTGCGAAGCAGCGCGTTCTCTTCCAAATCCCGTTCATACATTTCGATCACCTTTGTGCGTTCAGTCTCAAAACACACCCTATTGAGCCATATTTTTCGTATTTTTGCAATAGCACAATCAAAGAAATCTGTATTTTTCTTATTCTTATGCCTTTCCTGAATAAACGAGAATCGCTGCCCCATGCTTTTTCGCGCCGGAATATGTTATCATAAGAGAGTTGTGATTTTTGAATCGCGTACATTTACCTTTGTGAAAGGATTTGATCTACATGGCAAAAAATGCGCTGGATGTTCTGCGCGCACGCGGTTTTATCGACTGGACGAGCGACGACGAGGGCGTCAAAAAGCTGTTCGATAGCGGCATGGTGACGGCTTACGTCGGTTTTGACCCCACGGCCGACAGCCTTCACGTCGGACACCTGATTCCTCTGATGGGTCTGGCCTGGCTGCAGAAGCTCGGTCACCGTCCCATCGTGCTGGCCGGCGGCGGCACGGGCATGATCGGCGATCCCTCGATGAAGAGCACGGAGCGCAATCTGCTCACGATGGAACAAATCGCCTACAATGTCGAATGCGTGAAAAAGCAGCTGGCTCATTTTGTCAGTTTCGACTGCGGCGAAAACAGCGCCATCCTCGCCAACAACTACGACTGGCTGAGCGCGATGAACTTCCTTGAATTCCTGCGCGACGTGGGCAAGTATTTCACGGTCAACAAGATGATCGCCAAGGAGCATGTGAGAAGCCGCATCGAAGACCCCACAAAGAGCCTGTCGTTCACCGAGTTCTCCTACTCTCTGCTGCAATCGTATGACTTCTACCATCTGTACAACACCTACGGCTGCCGTCTGCAGATGGGCGGCAACGACCAGCAGGGCAACATCACGAGCGGCATCGACTTCATCCGCAAGCACGAAGAGGGCGCGCTCGTCTACGGCGGCACCAATCCCCTGCTGCTCACCTCGGCCGGCCACAAGTTCGGCAAGACCGAAGGCGGTGCCGTCTGGCTCGATCCGGCCAAGACCACGCCGTACCAGTTCTATCAGTTCTGGGTCAACAGCGAGGACGCCACGATCGAAAAGACCCTGAAGTTCTTCACCTTCCTGCCGCTCGAAGAGATCGACGAGATTGTCGCACGCCACATGCAGGCCCCCGAGAAGCGCGAAGCCCAGCGCGTGCTCGCCTATGAGATCACAAAGATCGTCCACGGCGAAAAGGTGGCCGACAATGTCAGGCATGCCAGCGAGATCCTTTTCGGCGCGGCCTTCACCCCGGAGGACCTGACCGAGGACATGCTCCACACGCTCGCGGCCGAGACGCCCTGCGGCAAGGTCGCCGCTCTGCCCAAGCCGCTGGCCGACGTACTCGCCGAAGTGGGCGCGTGCAAGAGCAAGGGCGAGGCCAAGCGCCTGATCGCAGGCGGCGGCGTGTCCGTCAACGGCGTACGCGCTGATGAGAAGACCGCACTGGAAGAGAAGGACGTGCTCTGCGGCTACTACTCGCTCGTGCGTCTCGGCAAGAAAAAGTACTTCATGGTCGGACGCTCCTAAATGAGCGCTTCCGTTGCCGCCGTCGAGTTTCTGCGCCGCACGTTGGCTTATCCTGACTGGCGCGGGCGCCTGCTTTACGGCCTGCTGCGCGGCGTGTTCGCGCTTGTGCCCATCCGCCGCAAGCTGGTGCTGGAGGCAATGCGCCGCTCCTTTCCTGAGCACGACGAAACATGGCGCAAGTCGACGCTGAAAAAGCTGTACAGCCATTACAGCTGGATGATTGTCGAGTTCCTCGCCGCCGTCAATGATCCTTCGCTCGTCGATAAAATGGTCGTCGAAGTGGAAGGCCGCGATATCGCCGACGCACAGCTGGCAAGCGGCAAAGGCTGCTTTCTCCTCAGTGGACATATCGGCAACTGGGAGATCAGCGGCGCGTGGCTGCCGCGCCACGGCTACCCCTGCGAGCCCGCCGCGCGCGACGCCGACGACGAATCGTTTGCAGCGCTGATCGAACGCTATCGAGCATCTCTGGGCGAGCGCACGTTGCGCAAGGGTGCGATGAACGTGCGCGGCATGGTACGTGACGCCCTAGCCGGCAAGTGGATCGGTCTAATCGCCGACCAAAACGCCGGCCCCCATGCATTACCAGTAACGTTCCTCGGCCAGCGCACGACTATGATTGAAGGCCCCGCGGCCCTCGCGCTGACGGCAAAACTGCCGCTGCTCACCATCTATGGCGTCAGGCTTGCCCCATTCCGCCACAAGATGTGCATCCTGCCGCCCATCTGCGACGGTTCCGAAGGCCGCAGCAAGGAAAACATCGCTGAGTACACCCGACGCGCCAACGCTGTGCTTGAAGATATGGTAAGATCCGCGCCCG
>JAEEUD010000309.1 GCA_016286835.1 Pyramidobacter sp.
CAGGTGAGAATAGCGGAGGGGGTCCACCCGGTCCCATGCCGAACCCGGAAGTTAAGCCCTCCAGCGCCGATGGTACTGCGATTTGCTTCGCGGGAGAGTAGGTCTTCGCCTGCTTCGCTGTTTTTTTTGTACCTGGATTTTGTACATGAAAATCTGCTCGATAAGTTTATCCCGTTCAAGATCATTCGTCTTGAACGGGATTTTTTGTAGGGCGGTCCGCCCGCTTGACGGTTTTTCTTTGTTGGATATATAGTTGCGGTAGCAGTTCACTACTTAGTAGAAGGCTTCATGCTGACCTGAAATTTGCTCTAGGGCAGCGAAGAAGTTTTTACGAATAGGGAAGAAACGCCTCGCTAAGCGCGAGCTGACGCTAGCGTCTAAAGAAACAGCATGATAGACGAACGCCGGTTATGCAGTTTTTCAATAATGCTAGGATGGTCTTGACAATTTCAAAAACACGTGGTAGATTGTACGGCAATTTAACAGGACAAACCGTTGAAGCGGAGATAACGGCAGTGACGACCTCACAGAGAGCCCGCAATGATGAGAATCGGGCAGGCGACGCGCTGTCAAATGGACCGCTGAGGGCGCGGGGAAAGGGCGTAAGTTCCGAGTATTCCGCGACGCAAGGGCGCGCGTCAGTCGCCGGGGATATGATGGTATCCCGACAAGAGCACGGGTCATGCCGTGAATCAGGGTGGCACCGCGGAAAAGCCGCCGTACATCTGTACGCGTATTTTTCGTCCTTGACAGGTCTTTTTCTGTCGAGGACGTTTTTGTTAATGAAAAACTCCTCTGACAGCGTTCAGGGGAGTTTTTTTATCGATTTTTCGGGGAGGTACTGTGGAAATGATTAGGGAAGCGATCGTCAAGCTCGTCAACAAGGGGGATCTCTCCTATGACGAAGCCTATAGTGTAATGAACGAGATCATGAGCGGGAACACGACGCCGACGCAGAACGCGGCGTTCCTGTCGGCACTGTCGACGAAGAGCGCGCGGGCCGAGACGACTGACGAGATCGCCGGCTGCGCGGCCGCTATGCGCGCGCATGCCACAAAGGTGGAAACGGGCATGGAGCTTCTTGAGATCGTCGGCACGGGGGGAGACGGCGCACACAGTTTCAATATCTCTACGACTTCGGCACTTGTTGCCGCTTCCGCCGGCGTAAAAGTTGCCAAGCACGGCAATCGCGCCGCCTCGTCACAGTGCGGCACGGCCGACTGTCTCGAAGCGCTGGGAGTGAACATCGATCAAAGCCCGAAGCGCTGCGTCGAACTGCTGAACGAAGTGGGCATGTGCTTTTTCTTCGCGCAGAAATATCACTTGTCGATGAAGTACGTCGGCGCGATCCGCAAGGAGCTCGGTTTCCGTACCGTGTTCAATATCCTCGGGCCGCTGACGAATCCCGGCTCGCCTTCGATGCAGCTGCTCGGCGTTTACGACGGTTATCTGGCAGAGCCGCTGGCGCGCGTGCTCGTCTCGCTGGGCGTGAAACGCGGCATGGTCGTTTACGGCACAGACAAGCTGGACGAGATCTCAATGAGCGCTCCTACACAGATCTGCGAGATCCGCGACGGCTGGTATCGTTCGTACACGGTCATGCCGGAGGATTTCGGGCTCGTTCGCTGTGCCAAAGACGAGCTGAAAGGTGGATCGCCCGCGGAAAACGCCCAGATCGTGCGCGACATTCTCGGCGGCGCGAAGGGCCCCAAGCGCGGCGCGGTGCTGCTGAACGCAGGCGCGGCGTTGGCCATCGCCGGCAAGGCCGAGACGATGAAAGACGGCGTCGCCCTTGCAGCGAACCTGATCGACTCCGGCGCGGCGCTGGAAACGCTGGAAAAACTGATCGCAGCCAGCAATCGTCCTGAGGAGGCGGCATGACGATTCTCGACCGCCTCGCCGAACATGCGCGCGAACGCGTCGAACAGGCCAAGCGCCGCGTGTCTCCCGCGACGATGCTCCGGACGGCGCAGGCATTGCCCAGAGGTGATTTTCCGTTTGAAAAAGCGTTGCGAACGCCGGGTGTGTCGTTCATCTGCGAGTGCAAGAAGGCTAGCCCCTCGAAAGGGCTGATCGCTCCCGATTTCCCGTATCTGGACATCGCGCGCGATTACGAAGCGGCCGGCGCGGACGCGATCTCCGTGCTGACGGAGCCGAAGTGGTTCCTCGGCGCCGATGCGTATCTGGCAGAGATCGCCGCGGCGGTCAAAGTCCCTTGTCTGCGCAAGGATTTTATCGTTGACGAGTATATGATCAGCGAAGCGAAAACGCTCGGCGCAGCAGCTACGCTGCTGATCTGTGCTATTCTCGAAGAGCCGCAGCTACGCGACTATCTTGCGCTGTGCACAGAGCTTGGCCTTTCGGCGCTTGTTGAAGCGCACGACGAGACTGAGATCGAGAAAGCGCTGAAAAGCGGCGCGCGGATCATCGGCGTGCACAACCGCAACCT
>JAEEUD010000021.1 GCA_016286835.1 Pyramidobacter sp.
TCGTGCTGACAGCGTCGCAGATGCGCTTCAGCCCTTCGGCGAGCATCGCGCGCGGCATAGCGAGGTTGAGGCGGATGAAACCGTCCGCATTCTGCACGAACATCTTTCCGCCCTCCAGCAACACGCCGGCTTTGTAGGCAAAGAAATCGGGAAGGTCTTCGCCCGGCGCGAAGTAATCGCTCAGATCAACCCAGGCCAGGTACGTTGCTTCGGGGATGGCAAAACGCGCCTTGGGAAGATGGGCGCTCAGATATTCCTTCGTGAACGCGAAATTCGCGTCGAGATACTTTTTCAGTTCTTCCAGCCACTCATCGCCCTTTTCATAGGCGGCCTGTGCGGCGGCAATGCTGAGCGGATTGTCGAAGTTGTAATGACGCGCCAGCCACTTTTCGCGGAGCGCTTCGTCCCGGATGATGACGTTGGAGATCATCAGCCCGGCCATGTTGAACGTCTTCGACGGCGCCATGCAGGTGACAAGGCGCTTGTAGTCCGGCATCACCTTCGCCAGCGGCGTGTGCTTCATCCCCGAGCGGAGCAGGTCGCAGTGGATCTCGTCTGAGATGCACCAGATGCCGGTCTTTTCAATGATGGCAGCTACACGCGAAAGTTCTTTCTCCGTCCAGATGCGTCCGGTAGGATTGTGGGGATTGCAGAAGATAAGCAAAGTCGTCTTGGGATCGTCACACTTGCGCTCAAGATCGTCAAAGTCGATCTCCCACGCTCCGTCCCTGTTGATCAGGTCGGAGCAGACGCAGGCACGGGCGTTGTAATCGGCAGCGTACTTGAAGTAGGCATAGCTGGGCGTGACGAACAGGACCTTCTCATTGGGGGCGCAGATGTATTCCACCATCTCAAACAGTGCCGGGATGATGCCGTTGGACATGACCAGCTGTTCCTGCGGGAACTCCCAGCCGTACTTTTTGCGGCACCAGCCGCAGAACGCGTCGTAATAGGCATGTCCGGACACGCGCGTGTAGCCGAAAATGCGTGCGTCGAGCCTTTTCCTGATACCGTCGATGATCACATCGGGTGTGGCGAACTCCATATCGGCGATCCACATGCGGACGAATTCCTCGTCCTTGTAGGGGAACGTCATCGTCCCCTTTTCGTCGTGGAAGATGTAGCTGCGGAATCCGTCCGTGTTCATCGCGTTGGTGCCGCGGCGCTCGATGATCTCGTCAAAGTTGTACATGCTGTCGTCCTCCGTTTGGTCTTGGGCGTTTGGGCCCTGGCGTTGACCTGATTTTAACCCGCGAACCATTGTATCGTCAAAACGACCGATTTTTCCTGATGGGAAATTTTTATGAAAAATTTTTCCTGCTGATTGATTTTTTCTGTGCGCCGTGTTAATTTGATTATAAATTTGCGAAAACGGGCGTGAATCCAACGTAAATTTTGCCCGTCAGGAAAATTTGTCTTTCTAAAGGGAGGATGTTTGTCATGTCCCTTATCGGCAAGGAAATCGGCAAAAAGATCCGCGACTTTCGCAAAATGCGCGGCCTGACGCTTGAGCAGCTGGCCGGTCGCGTCGGCAAAACGGCTTCAGCGCTGTCGAAGTGCGAAAATGGTGCCGTGACGTTGGACGTAGATTCACTCTACGCATTGGCGCAGGCCCTCGATGTTCAGGTGGAACAGTTGCTTTGCGCGCCGCCTGAGCGTCCCGAAAAACTGCCTCCGGGAGAAGCTCCTGCGTTTTTCAGCGGTCGGTCGCGCTTTTACGGCTATCTCTACGACGGCCGCGCGGGTGCGCTGATCCGCTGTGCTTTTGACGTGCTCGCCGAGATCGGCAAAGGACGACGGCGTATCGCCATGTATATGAACTTTGCCGATTACGAGCGCTATCAGCAGAGCGAAAACAGCTACTGGGGCTTCATCGAGCATTACGACGCCGTGACCAACATCGCCTTGGTCAATCAGGACCTGCCGATGGAACGCGCCAGCCTGCAGGTACTTGCATCATATCTGAATTCCGAAACAAAATGGGCCCTTTTCAACGGCTTTTCGACACGCCCGATGATGCCCATCGCAGCCAAGATGCTGCTCTCACCGCGGCCCCTGACGGAGAACGCAGATCTGCTTCGCAGCCTGAAAATTTCTAAGGAGGACATCCGATTGCTCAGGCTCTACAACATGCTGCCGGTCACGTAACAGCAGCAAAATGAATAATTATCTCGAAACTTTCCTCTTTCATGTTGTCTGAGATGTCTTCGGGGGCTTATATTAAACGCCCTGTTTGGGTAGATCGTGTCCGGTCTGCCCAAACAGGGCGCTCATCGTTATATATTATGCCTGTTTGCGTTTCTTTTCGCCGGCCCCTTTGCCCAGCTCCATGCGCAGCGAGATTCGCTTGCGGGGCACGTCGACGCCGATGACGAATACTTCGACGGGCTGGCCGGGGTGGAGCACGGTGGAGATGTCCTTTACGTAACGGCCCATCTGGCTGATGTGGACAAGACCGTCCTGGTGCACGCCGATGTTGACGAAGGCACCGAATGCGGTGACGTTGGAGACGATGCCCGGCAGCTTCATGCCCGGCTGCAGGTCGGTCAGCTCACGCACGTTGGGATCGAACGAGAAGATCTCCATCGCGCTGCGGGGATCACGTCCGGGCTTTTCCAGCTCGGAGAGGATGTCTTCAAGCGTGGGCAGGCCGACATCTTCGGTGACGTAGCGGTTGAGGTCGATCTTTTTGCGCAGGTCTTTGGCTGAGATCAGGTCAGTGACTTTGCAGTTGAGGTCTGCTGCGATCCTGTCGACGACGCCGTAGTTCTCGGGGTGAACGGCAGACGCGTCGAGCGGGTTTTCCGCTCCGTGGATGCGCAGGAAGCCGGCGGCCTGCTGATAGGCCTTGGGTCCGAGACGCGGAACTTTCAGCACGTCCTGGCGGCGCTTGAACGCGCCTTCGGCTTCGCGATACTTGACGACGTTGTCGGCCAGCGACGGCGTGAGACCGGAAACGTAGGAAAGCAGCTTGGGGCTGGCGGTGTTGAGGTCGACGCCGACGGCGTTGACGCACGAGACAACAGTATCGTCGAGCGCGCCTCGGAGCTGTTTCTGATCGACGTCATGCTGGTACTGGCCGACGCCGATCGATTTCGGGTCGATCTTAACGAGCTCGGCAAGAGGATCCATAAGGCGGCGGCCGATCGAAACGGCACCGCGCACGGTGACGTCCTGGTCGGGGAACTCCTTGCGGGCCAGGTCGGATGCAGAGTAGACGGATGCGCCGCTTTCGCTGACAACGATAATTGGAATATCGAGATTCAGCCCGCGCAGGAATTCTTCCGTTTCGCGGCTGGCGGTACCGTTGCCGACGGCGATGGCCTCGGGGCGGTACTTGGCAACGAGGGCGCGGATAAGGCGGCCGGCTTCGGCATACTGCGCGTCGGATCTCTGGATGAAGATCACGTCATGGTAGAGCAGATCGCCTTTGGCGTCGAGGCAGACGACTTTGCAGCCGGTGCGGATGCCCGGGTCGATGGCCAGTACCGGGCGCGCTCCGAACGGCGAGGCCATGAGAAGTTCTCGCAGGTTGCGCGCAAAGATGGCGATCGCTTCGGTGTCGGCGCGCTTTTTCAGGGTCGCGCGAGCCTCGGTCTCGATGGAAGGCCCTAGCAGGCGGCGGTAGCCGTCGGTCAGCGCCGCTTCGACCTGCTGAGCATCGGCGCCTGTGCCCTTGACGTAGCGTTTTTTCAACGTCTCGAGCGCGAGTTTTTCGTCGGGGCGCACCGACAGAGACAGATAGCCTTCCTTTTCGCCGCGCAGCACAGCTAGCAGACGATGCGAAGGAATGCGCAGCAGCGGTTCCTGCCAGTCGAAATAATCGGAGTAGGTGGCCGCCTCGGGCTCGTCCTTTTTCTTCTCGATGACTGAGGAGACACACTTGCCGAAACGTACGAACAGCACGCGCATGTCACGTCGGGCGGCCGTGTCTTCGGAAATGTCCTCGGCTATGATATCGCGCGCGCCGGCCAGAGCAGCTTCGGCGGTCTCGATCTTTTTATCGGGATTGACGAAAGGCGCGGCCAGCTCGGCTGGGTCTTTGCCGGCCTGTTCCATCAGGGCTTTGGCCAACGGCTCCAGTCCCGCTTCGCGGGCGATGAGGGCGCGCGTGCGGCGTTTGGGGCGGTAGGGCAGATAGGCGTCTTCCAGAGCCGTCATCGTTAAGGCAGCGTCTATCGTTTTTTTCAGTTCGTCGGTGAGGATGCCGCGCTCCGTGAGTGAACCGAGGATCGCCTCGCGGCGCTTTTCCAGTTCTTCGACGCGGGTCAGTCCGTCGCGGATGGCTGTGATCGCAACCTCGTCAAGTGAGCCGGTCTTTTCCTTACGGTAGCGCGCGATAAAGGGAACGGTGCAGCCTTCGGCGAGCAGTTCGGCGACGGCGCTGACGCCGCTCTCGGGGAGCTTGAGCTCCTGGGCGATGCGCCCTGTGTAATCTGCCATAATGTGGTGCTCCTTTCAGTGTTCTGTCGGGCAATACGTGCGACATATTATCTTACCCAAAGTGACGCGCTCTGTCTACGGTGTTTTTTAGTGAATACGGAGTTTTCTGCTCAACAAGAAGTAAAGGCACGTGTAACGAAAGAGAAAACTCGTTCACTTCGTTTAATTTCTGGAGTTAAACAGACGAAAATCATTATATAGCGAAAATGCATTTAATATGACAAAAATAGGCTCGAAATGAATATATATGATTCCTGCTTACACGTGGCGAACTCGCGCGCACGATAGACGATGACCTTTTGGCCTGATATTTGCCGGGCAGAGACTGAATGACGGCTCTTGCTTATAACTGAAATGCATTAAAATGGACGAAACAACCCGGATAAGAATATAAAAATATTTTCGTCGCGAGAAGTTCACTGCGTATTTTACTTTTTCTCGTCGGTCGTAAAAAAATGATCGTGATGAAATCGGCGAGTTCTCTTGACACAAAGGCCGGAGAAAAGTAAAATCACGGGGTGATGAATCTTTTTTTACGATGTGATTCATTTGGTTGTGCCGGCCTTGTATAATCTTGCGTCATGATTTTCCCCGCAAGGGAGAAGTTTTGAACATTGTTAATCGGGCCGGCGGAAAGTTTTTCCGCTTTTGTCTTTGCTGTGGGAGGACTTTTCTTATGCAGTTGCTGCATGAACGCGGAAGTTTTTCATCGCGACAGAAGGAGGTGAACGCATGTCAACCAATCTGACCGAGGAGATCAGAAGCGTCGAGGCGGCGGCCGCCCAGAAAGTTGCCGACGCCCGCGCGCAGGCGCAGGAACTGGTTGCTCAGACTCGTGCGGCTGCTTCGGCGCGCGTGAAGGAGGCCAAACAGTCTCAGTTCCGCGACTACCGTAAACGCCTTGGCGAGGTCGAAGCCGAAGCGGAGAAGGCCTCAGCCCTGACGGTTGAGCAGGGCAAGGCCGGCGCGGAGGAATTCGTTCGCGAACACGAGGAAGCGGTAAAGAAAACGGCTCAGTGGTTAGCCGAAGAGGTGGTGTCTCGATATGGCCGTTGCTAGCGTCAAAAAAGTTGAACTGTACGCGCACCGCTCGTGCGTAGACGAAGTGCTGGCGGTGCTTCAGGAGCGGGGAATCTGTGAACTCTCCGCCGCTGAGAAGAACTCCGAAGACGCCCTTCCCGCCCGTGTCGAGGAAAAAGGCCGCGATTACGCCGCGTCGCTGAGCGACGTGAACTACCTCATCCGCTATCTCGCCCCTTGGTATCACGATCCAGTCGGAAGTCTTGGCCGTATGCTCGGCGAGCGCGACGACGTCAGCGTTGAGGCGCTTGCGAAGATCGCTGAAGCGTGCGACGCCGGCGCAATGGCCGAGGAGGTCCGCGGGCGAGAGCACCGGCTCACCGAACTGAGAAGCGAGGTCCAGCAGATCGAGACGCTTTCGCACACGCTTGACGGATTGAGTGCCTTCAAACCGCCTCTGTCGATGGTGACGGAAGGCAGTCGTCTCGTCGCAGGGTTCCTGGGAACGGGACGTGCGGAGAATCTGCAGGAGTGGAAGGACGCCGTCGAAGCCGCGCTTGGCGCGGACGTCGAGTGCGCCATCTTCCTGCCGGAAAACGGTTCGCAGGCGGCTCCGTGGGTGAGCGCTTTCTATCTGCGCGAGGCGGAGGGCACGCTTTCGGAAGCATGTCTGAAACACAGCGTCACGAAGATCGATCTTCCTTCTACGCTGACAGGAACGGTCGGGGAGGAGCAGGAAAAACTTGCCGCAAGGCTGAAAGAGCTTGGCGAAGAGGAAAAATCCTGTACCGACTGGCTGTCTGACTTTGCGCAGGAGCATATGGACGAGATCCGCAAGACGGGCGACTACCTGGCGATCATGAAAGCCCGTCAGGATGCGAAGGACGAGAGCGAACGCACCGAGCAGGTCGTGCTGCTCCAGGGCTGGGTCCCCGTCCATCGCGAGGCGGAACTGAGGACCGCGCTGGCGCCGTTTGAGAAGACGGCTGCGCTGCGGCTCTCCGACCCCGCCGAGGGTGACGACCCGCCGATCGTTCTGGAAAACACGGGCTGCGCCAGACCGTTTGAGATGCTCACGATGCTGTACGGCGCGCCTGTCTACGGTTCGGTCGATCCTTCGTTCCCGATGATGCCGTTCTTCCTGCTGTTCTTCGGCATGTGCTACGCCGATGCCGGCTACGGCATCGTCATCACGGCGATCGCGATGTATTTCCTGAAAAAGTATCAGAAAATGCCCGACAACATCAGACAGGCTCTGAAGATGGTGAAGTACTGCGGCATTGCGACGATCATTTTCGGTGCGGTGACGGGCAGCTGGATGGGCGATATGATCGACGCGTTCCCGTTCCTTGCGTTCCTTCGCCCCGTGAAGAACTTCTTCACGCTGCTTGAGCCGATGAAAGACCCGATGCTGCTGCTTGGCATCTCGCTGGCGCTGGGCATCGTCCACATCTACTTCGGCATCTGCCTGGCGGCGTGGGCGAACATCCGCGAGAAGAAGTACTTCGCGGCGTGCGCCGATCAGGGCGGCTGGCTGGTGCTCCTCACCGGCCTGCTGATCTTCGGCGCCGGTTCGTTCAAGGCGCCCGGGCTCGTTCCCGTCGGCAAGTGGATGGCCATCGCCGGAGCCGTGATTCTCGTGCTCACGCAGGGCCGCGAGAAGAAAGGCATTTTCAGCAAGCTGATTTCCGGCTGTCTCAGCCTGTACAACGTCACGAGCTATCTTGGTGACGTGCTCAGCTACAGCCGCCTGCTTGCGCTCGGCCTTGTCGGCGGCGCTGTGGCGATGATCATCAATCTGATGTCGTCGCTGTGCGGCGGTACGGCTTATGTGGGCTGGATCCTGGCGTTGCTGATCTTCTTCGGCGGACATGTGTTCAGCATGGTCATCAACATCCTGGGTGCGTTCGTCCATCCCTTGCGTCTTCAGTACGTAGAGTTCTTCGGCAAGTTCTATTCCAGCGGCGGCGCGCCGTTTACGCCGTTCCGCTACAAGACCGATTATGTGAACGTCGCTCCGCGCGACGAAGCGTAAGCGTGCGGAGTTTGGAATTGACCCAAAATTTCTGAGGGGAGTGTCGATTTATGGATTATCTTGGCATCGCTTTTGTTGTTCTTGGCGCGGCTCTGGCCGCGGGTATGGCCGGCATCGGTTCGGCTATTGGCGTCGGCATCGCCGGTGAAGTCGGCGCTGGCGTGATGACGGAAGATCCCGGCAAGTTCGGTCTGGTCCTGATGCTTCAGGCTCTGCCCGGCACGCAGGGCATTTACGGCCTGCTGATCGCTTTCTTCGCCATGCTCAAGGTCGGTCTGGTCGGCGGTTCCGCCGTTCCTTGCGACTGGGTGCACGGTCTGGCCGTGATGTTCGCCTGCCTGCCCATCGCTCTGGGCGGCTGGATCTCTGCGATTTCTCAGGGAAAAACTTCGGCTGCCTGCATCCAGATGATCGCCAAGCAGCCCGGTGAAGCCGGCAAGGCCGTTATCCTTCCCGCGATGGTCGAGACCTACGCGGTTCTTGCCCTCCTCGTCAGCATCCTTCTTATGAACGGCATCGCGCTCTAAGTTCAGCACGGTGGTTTCCAACCATGGCAATCGCTGACATTCAGAAAAAGATCGAGGGCGAAGCCGCCGCAAAAGCGGCAGCGCTGCTCGACGAAGCCCGTGCGCAGGCTGATGCCCTGAACGCGGACGCTGAAAAAGAGATCGCGAAAAGCAAAGCTGAGTACGACGCGATGTTCGACGCCGAAAAGCCGGAAGTGCTTAAACGCGCCGCTATCATCGCCAATCTGGACGTGAAGAAGATCACGCTGGGCGCGAAGCAGAGCCTTATCGGCAAAGCCTACGAAGGTGCTCTCGCTGCCATGCGCGCGCTTCCTCAGGACAAATACCTCGGCTTTGTGGAGAGACTTCTCGATCAGGCGACAGCGAACGGAGACGAGGAGCTGTTGGTTGACGCTTCCGAGAAGTTCATCAACGCGGATTTCATCGCAAAATACAACGCCGCTCACGGTAAGAACCTGAAACTGAGCGAAGAGACAGCCGACATCGGGGGCGGGTTTATCGCCCGCGCTGGACGGACGAGCGTGAACTGCTCGTTCCCCAAACTGATCGACTGGGTGAAAGAGAGCCTGCAGTCCGAAGTTGTAACGCATCTTTTCGGCGCTGACGCTCGGTAAGGGCGGTGCGCCATGCCCACGAAAAACAGACCTGCCACACAGTACGGATACGCTGTAGCGCGTCTGCGGGCGCTGGAGAATCGTTTGCTTGACGAGACGACCTTTCAGAGGATGATCGACTGTGACACTCTGGAGTCGGCCGTCAAAGTGCTGGGGGAGACGCCCTATTCGTCCTGGCTGATGGAGCAGAAGTCGGCGGGATTCGACAAGGCGATCGAGGCAGCGCTTCACGCCGCTTACGTCGAAGTTGCCGGTTTCGTTCCCGAGACTGATATCGTCAGTCTGCTTCGCCTTCCTTATGACGTTCATAATGTCAAGACGCTGCTGAAAGGACAGATTCTGGCTGAGCGCGGCGGCAAGCGCCGTCTCGACCTGCTCACCAGTCTCGGCAACGTCGATACCGACACGCTCACGCTGGCGGTCGAAGGCGAGGATTACACGGGACTTCCGTTCGGCCTTGACAAGGCAATTCCCGCCGCGGTCGAACTGTGGCAGAAAGATCAGGACGCGCTCGCGCTGGAAAAGTTCCTCGACGGTTATTACTTCAAATCCCTTTTGAAGACTGCCGAAGGACTGTCCATGCCCGAGGTCGTCAGATGGGTGAAAGCCCGGATCGACGGCGAGAACCTGAAAACCCTGCTGCGTCTGACCCATATCCCCGAGACGCGCGCGCAGACAGCGACATTCCTGCACGCCGGCGGTACGCTTCCGCCAGCGACGCTCGCGCCGCTGGTGATGGAAGGCCCCGAAAACTGGGGACGCCTGCTCAGCTACGCCGGCATAAGCAAACTGCTCACAGCGTTCACTGAGGACGGCGATTTCAGCTCGATGCTCGTCCAGTTTGAAAAGAATCTGGATAACTACGTCACGGAGACGATCGCTCCGGCGCGGTACAGCACATTCGAGCCGGCAAACGTCGTGCGTTACCTGTGGCTGAAAGAGATCGAAGCGAAGAATCTGCGGATCGTTCTCGTCTCCGTGGCAAACGGAGTGGAGAAGGATGCCATAAGGGGGTTGCTGCGCGATGTCCGCTGAAGCCGGTAGAAAGAAAATGGCGGCGGTCGGAAGTTATGACACCGTGCTGCCCTTTCAGGCAGTCGGCGTCGCTCCGTTCCCTGCCGAGACGGACGAAGAGGTCGAGGCGACCGTAAGTCGTCTGGCCCGCGAAGATTACGGCGTCATCTTCGTCGAGGAGCGACAGTTCGTCGCTCAGGCGGCGTTGATCGACAGGCTCGTTCAGGAATTTTCGGCGAGCATCATTCCTATCCCCGGCATCCGCGGCTCGATCGGCGTCGGCCTGAGCGCGGTGCGCAGCAGCGTTGAACGCGCTGTCGGCATGGATATTTTCTCTGAAAAATAGTTGATTTAACCTGGAGGCGATTAGTTTGGCCACGGATGTCAATGTAAAAGGTACAATCGAACGTATATCCGGACCTCTTGTCGTCGCGAAGGGCATGACCGGCGCGAGCATGCATGAAGTGGCCCGCGTCGGCAAAATCGGCCTGGTCGGCGAGATCATCGAACTTAACGGCGATCTTGCTTCGATCCAGGTCTATGAGGAGACTTCTGGTCTCTGTCCCGGCGAGCCTGTCACAGGCACCGGCGAAGCCCTGAGCGTCGAGCTTGGTCCTGGTCTTATCGAACAGTTTTACGACGGAATCCAGCGTCCTCTGAAGTCGATCGAGGACGCCTCGAAAAGCGCGTTCATCGCGCGCGGAATTACCGTTCCCGCGCTTGATCACGAAAAACTCTGGAAGTTTGAGCCCCGTGTTTCTGTTGGCGACGAAGTGGGCGAGGGCGATATCCTCGGCGTCGTACAGGAGACTGTTCTCGTCGAACACCGCGTCATGGTCCCCAACGGGATCCACGGCAAGGTCGTTTCGATCGAGTCGGGCGAGTTCAACATTGAGCAGACGATCTGCGTCATCGACGACGGCAAGGCGAAGCACAACATCGCCATGCTTCGCCGCTGGCCCGTCCGCGTTGACCGCCCGGTGGCCCGCAAGCTGCCGCCCGTTACGCCGTTGACCACCGGCCAGCGTGTCGTCGATACGTTCTTCCCGATCGCCATGGGCGGAACGGCGTGCGTCCCCGGCCCCTTCGGCTCCGGTAAGACGGTCATTCAGCACCAGCTCGCCAAGTGGGCCGAGGCTCAGGTCGTCGTCTACATCGGCTGCGGCGAGCGCGGCAACGAGATGACCGACGTTCTTCGCGAGTTCCCCGAGCTTGCTGACCCCCGTTCGGGCCAGCCGCTGATGAAGCGCACGGTGCTCATCGCCAACACTTCGAACATGCCCGTCGCGGCCCGCGAAGCCAGCGTCTACACGGGCATCGCCATTGCCGAATACTACCGCGACATGGGCTATTCGGTCGCACTGATGGCCGATTCCACCAGCCGCTGGGCCGAGGCTCTGCGCGAAATGTGCGGACGCCTTGAGGAAATGCCCGGCGAAGAAGGATATCCCGCCTATCTGGGCACGCGTCTGGCTTCGTTCTACGAACGCGCGGGACGTGCCATCTGCCTCGGCAAGGATGGCCGCGAAGGTTCGGTCTCCGTCATCGGCGCTGTTTCACCTCCCGGCGGCGACTTGTCGGAACCCGTCACGCAGAACACGCTGCGCGTCACCAAGGTCTTCTGGGGCCTTGACGCCAACCTGGCCTACCAGCGTCACTTCCCGGCCATCAACTGGCTGAACAGTTATTCGCTCTACACTCACAAGCTGGACGAATACTGGGATGCCAAGTTCGACGCCGAGTGGACGCCCAGCCGCGTCGAAGCGATGAAGATCCTTGAAGAGGAGTCGTCGCTGAAAGAGATCGTCCAGCTGGTCGGCATCGACGCGCTGTCGAAAAACGAACGCATGACGATGGAGACGGCGAAGTCGCTGCGCGAGGACTTCCTGCATCAGAACGCCTTCAGCGACGTCGATACCTACACGTCGATGGAGAAGCAGTTCAAGATGCTCACGACGATCCTCAAGTTCCATCATCACGGACTGGAAGCGCTGAATTCGGGCGCGCCGATGAACAAGCTCTTCAACCTGCCCGTGCGCGAGAAGATCGCCCGTATGGGTCTGGTCAGCGAGAAAGAACTTGAAAAGATCGACGCTCTCGAAGGCGAAATGCGCGACGAGATCGCTCAGCTTCTCGCAGCAGGAGGCGATAAATAATGAAACTGCCCGTTGAATACAGAACAGTTACCGGCCTTTCCGGCCCCCTTCTGACTGTCGAGTGCGTCAAGGAAGTTCCCTATGATTCGCTGGTCGAGATCGCTATGCCCGACGGCAGCAAGCGCCGCGGCCGCGTTCTGGAGACCGACTCCAACCGTGCCGTCGTGCAGGTGTTCGAGGGCACCGACGGTCTTGATACCGACAACACGTCGGTGACGTTCCTCGGCAAATCGCTCGAACTGCCCGTCTCCGAAGAGATGCTCGGCCGCGTCTTCAACGGCCGCGGCGATCCCATCGACGGCGGCGCTCCGATCATCCCTGAGAAGAGTATCGACGTGAACGGACTGGCCATGAACCCCTATTCGCGTGACTACCCGAACGAGTTCATCCAGACAGGCATCAGCACGATCGACGGCATGAACCCGATGGTTCGCGGACAGAAGCTGCCGATTTTCTCGGCTTCTGGTCTGCCGCATAACCGCATGGCCGCCCAGCTGGCCCGCCAGGCTAACGTTATCGGCGGCGGCAGCGAGAAGTTCGCCGTCGTCTTTGCTGCCATGGGCATCACGTT
>JAEEUD010000022.1 GCA_016286835.1 Pyramidobacter sp.
TAGTTGGACGCTTCCAGCAGGCTCTCGTAGGTGCCGGAATCCAGCCAGGCGAAGCCGGCGGGGAAGACCTGCAGGTCGAGCTGACCGGCTTCCATGTAGCGACGGTTGACGTCGGTGATCGACACTTCCTGATCGGCGGGGATCAACTTGCGCAGCTCGTGGGCGATCTGCATCACCTTGCCGTCGAAGAAGTACAGGCCGACGACGGCGGTGTTGGACTTGGGCTGCTTGGGCTTTTCCTCAAGCGACAGCACCTTGCCGGTGGCATCGGTCTCGGCCACGCCGAAACGTTCGGGATCGGGGACGACTGAACCGAAAACGGTCGCGCCTTCGGTCTTGGCGGCCGCCTTGGCGAGCATGGCGGGGAAGCCCGGTCCGTAGAAGATGTTGTCGCCAAGGATGAGCATGCAGGGATCGCCCGCGATGAACTCCTCGGCCTGCATGAACGCATCGACGAGCCCGTTGGGAACGTACTGGATGCGGTACTGGATATTGACACCGAAGTGCGAGCCGTCGCCGAGCAGACGCTCGAATCCGGCCTTGTCGGCTTCCGACGTGATCAGCATGATGTCGCGGCAGCCGGCCTTGATGAGCACCCAGATCGCGTAGTAGATCATCGGCTTGTTGTAGACGGGGATAAGCTGTTTGTTGACGGCCAGGGTCATGGGGTGAAGCCGCGTACCCAGACCGGCGGTGAGAACGATACCTTTTCTTGCCATGATGATGGCGCCTCCTTCACATGTTGTTCTCAGATTATAACTTATGTATCTTGAAAAATCCAGCGTTTTCTTTTAAAAAACTGTAAAGCGATGATATAATTTGCTCAAAACCACATTTGGGGGGATTATCATGAAAAAAGTCCTGCTCATCAACGCTAGTCCGCACGAAAGCGGCTGCACGTTCACGGCGCTTGATGAGATCCGGGCGGAACTGGCAAAACGCGGCGCGGAGAGCGACCTGCTCTGGCTGGGCGTTCGTCCTATCGCCGACTGCGTCGCGTGCCGGCAGTGCAAAGAAACGGGTCGCTGCGCACTCAACTATCGCGACCCTGTCAACGAGACCATCGACCGGCTGGACGAATACGATGCGATCGTTGCCGGCTCGCCTGTGTACTATTCAGGTCCAAGCGGTCAGGCGTGTGCGTTTCTCGACCGTCTCTTTTTCAGCGCCGGCGGGCGTATGGCCGGCAAGATCGGCGCTTCGGTCGTGTCCTGCCGCCGCGGCGGGGGCACGGCGGCGTTTGAGCGGCTCAATCAGTATTTTCTGATGAACAACATGGTCGTGGCCGGTTCGCAGTATTGGAACGTCGTCCATGGCAATACTCCCGATGAAGTGCGGCAGGACGCCGAGGGCCTGCAGGTGATGCGCTCGCTTGCGGCCAACATCGTCTGGCTGATGAAATGTTTCGACGCTGCCCGACAGGCCGGGATCGAGAGCCCGCAGTACGAGCCCCGTCAGCGGACGAACTTCATCCGCTGAACAGGAGTTTATGGTAGAATAACCGAAAATCCGCACAGGAGGCGACCCGTTATGAAGTTCCGTTTTGTTCATGAAAATTTCAACGTCCGCGATCTGGAAAAGAGCATGAAGTTTTACGAAGAAGCGCTTGGCCTGAAAGAAGTGCGCCGCAAGGAGAAAGAAGCGTTCACGATCGTCTATCTCGGCGACGGCGTCACCGATTTCGAGCTGGAGTTGACCTGGCTGCGCGACCATCCCCAGCCTTACGATCTTGGCGAGCAGGAGTTCCATCTTGCCCTGCGTGTGGACGACTTCGCTGCTGCTCACGAGCATCATGCTAAGATGGGCTGCATCTGCTACGAGAACCCGGAGATGGGCATCTACTTCATTCAGGACCCCGACGAATACTGGATCGAAGTGTTGCCGACGCGGTAAAGCGTATACAGAGGTAAAACAAAACTGAACGCAAAACTGCCATTGTAAGCATCTGAACAGTCCTGTTTTGAACAATGATCCGGTATTGAACAGGCTTTTCGTTCTGTAAAACGAGAGAAAATTAGAGTTCGCAAAAAGAGTTCCACGATCGACAAAGTTTTTTGTCATATCGTGGAACTTTTTTGTTTTCGTTCGCAGTGAGTGATGAATCGCAAAATGCCTGCTCAAATGATTATTTGCGCTATGGAGCTGTATTACAGCCGAACGATCTTTGCCACGGTCTCGCGCACGACGGCGAAACCACCTGTCGCGTTCAGCTCGTCGATCTTCATGAACGACAGATGCGCGCCGACGTAATTGCGGAAGGCGTTGAACTTAACGCCGTTCAGGTCGCCTTCGCTCATGCCGTATTCCTCGGCGGCAAGGCGGCGCAGCAGCGCGACGGCGCGTTTTGCCGCGGGCATGGAGAGCGGGTAGTCACCGTCGCCGAAGTGGACGGCAAACCATTCCTGGCGGTGCGGCTTTGGCAAGGCGGCTCGCGTTTCGTCGAGCAGGCCCAGTTCGACGGGATCGCGCTCGGCCATCAATCCCGCGGCGGTGATCCAGCTCACGACCTCCGCTTCGTTTTCGGGCGTGTTCGGTGCGGTGTGCGCACATGCCTGCGCGAGGATGACAGAAGCGGGCAGGCCTCGCTCGATCGCTTCGGCCAGCGACATGACGAGGTGCCCCCCTTTGCCGGCCACGGGGTAATCGGTGCGGAAACTGCCGTCGGGATGCCAGCGGTGGATTTGCACTTTGGCGATGTCGTGGGCGATCTGAGCAGCGAGGATCACGTCGCGGTCAAGCGCGTAGCCGTAATATTTCTCGTACATCGCATGGCAGGCCAGCGACGTTTCGACGTTGAGGGCGACATGCACGGCCAGTCCGCCGGGGTAGGCGTGGTGACTGTTCCAGCCGCTGCCTGGCGCGGTCGTGAACGGTTGGACGTCGCCACGGGGCGGAAACAGATTTTCAGCGCTTGTCTTTGATGGATCAAGCAGGCCGCGTTCGCACAGTTGCGCGTGGAGCGCTTTGACTTTTTGCGGATCGCTCCAGCGGTGCAGGAAACGCAGTTCCGGGCTTTTCAGCAGATCGTAGCAGGCCGCGCGTAGCGAGGCGTCGTATACGGCCGCTGCCGCATCGGCGACTGCTGCACAGGCGTACTGGATCAGCGCCGAGTTGCGGACGATTTCCGCGGGGTCGCGCGGCAGTTCGTCAAGTTTGCATGGCTGCGGCTGGGAAGGCGGGGCAAAACTCTTTTGGAACAGCGCGTGAACGTCGTTCATCGCAGATACCTCTTTCAAGGGCGCGTGGCGCCGGGATGGCTTGATTATACCTCTGTTTAGGTTAAATTTAGCGTTGCGAATAAAAAGTATTTCCTAAAAGTGCTGAAAGTGGTATGATATTTATCGTTCTGATGCGACTGAATGAACGAAAACGCTGAAAGATAAAGTATAATCTTCGTACGGATTCGTCGCAACGCCGCATTTTCAGGACCGAAGAGGTCGAAGTCCGACAAGATCAGGGGGAGAATCATGTTAAGACCGATCGCTCAGGAACTTGCCGAAAGCATTGCCCGTGTCATCGGCTACGATGTCGTCATCACCGATACCGAAGGCATCATCATCGGATGCAGTGACGCCAGCCGCGGTATCGGCACGCTCAACGAGGCCAGCTCGATCGTGGCCCGTACGGGTCAGTCCAGGTGGGAGACGGAGGAAGATGCCCGCAGGCTGAAGGGCGTCCGTCCGGGCATCACCTATCCTATCATGGACACGGAAGGCCGCGTCACCGGCACGGTCGCCATTACCGGCGAGCCGGAAAAGGTGAAGCCGTTTGCGTTGCTCGTCAAGAGTCAGGCCGAACTGTTCCTGAAAGAGCGCATGATGTCGCGCGAGCTGCTTGAGCGTGAGCGCAATCTCCAGTCGCTGATGGCCGACATCGCCCTGTTCCGTCAGGGCATCAACGATCCTCAGCTGATCGAGACGAAAGCGACGCTGATGGGCTACGACAAGACGCTGCTCTACGCCGTCATCGAGATCGACACGGCTTCTCAGTCCAACGAGGACGGTGACTATCCCGAGCGCGATCGCACGCTGGTGGATATCCGCCAGATCTTCAACGCTTCAGGCGACGTTTCCGGCTGCGTCGGGCCGCATCGCTACGTCGTGCTTTGCGGCGCGTCTCCCGACGGGGAATACAATGAAGAGCGCTTTTATCTCACGGTGCGCGGACAGTGCGAGCAGCTGGCGGAGCTCATGCGCCGCCGCGGCTTCTCCGTGTCGGCGGGGATCGGCAGCGTTCAGCGCGGCGTGACGGGGCTGATGCTCTCTTACCGCGAGGCGCAGACGGCCCTGAACGTCGGCACGCGGCTGTTCCCGCGCCAGCGCGTGCATTTCGTCACCGATTTCCGCGTCGAAGAGCTCCTTCTCAGCTCCGAGCCGCGGTTGCTTGACAGCATGGTCGAGCGCGAACTGGCGCCTTTTTTCGCCCGCAGCGACGGAGACGAACTTCAGGAAACGATCGTCGCCTGGTGCGAAAGCGGGTTCAGCGTCGTACGCGCCGCCGAACTTCTGCACGTGCATCGCACGACGGTCGATTACCGTCTGGAAAAGCTGGAGAGCATCCTCGGCGTCAAGCCGCGCGATTTCCGCGAGATGAGCCGCTATTACTGGGCTGTGGTGCTGTGGCGCAACGGCAAGGGAACGCCCCGCTCGATCCGCGGACGCCGCTGAGAAGACGATAAAAACTGGGACCGGAACGTTTCCCCTCGGACGGGGCGTTCCGGTCCCTTGTTTTATGCTGACAGTTCCGTGTCGATCAGCGTTTTCAGTTCGTCGTATGCGGGCACACCGCGGAAGACGACTTTGTTGTTCAGCACCCACGTCACCTCGCCGCCGCGCAGGCGGTAGCGCAGCGTGTCAAACAGGAAGACGAAGCAGCGGGGATCGTAAAAGTCGATGTCAAGGCGGCCTTTGTATTCTTTTTTCAGCCGCATGTAAAGCTGTCCGGCCGCGACGCGGTCGGCTTCACCGCCGAAGCTCTTCATTTCGTTGGCGGTGAACATGGCTGTGCTTCAGCCGCATCCGGCCTGGGGCCGTTCACGGTAGATCTTGAGGTGGGGATTTTTCACGGGAGTGATCGCTCCTTTTATTTCTCGGGCGCGGGCGCCTCTTCCTTTTTGATCGTCGCGCGCGTGCCGTTCACGTAGGCGCAGATCTGTTCGGCGGAGACGGGGAAAAAAGCGTGGTCGGTTCCCGCTGCCGCCCAGACGGTGTCATAGTTCCACAGGTCTTCGTCGACGAGCGCGGGAAGCGGCTCCGGATAGCCGACGGGCGGAACGCCGCCGATTTTGAAGCCGAACTGCTCAAAGACGAAATCGGGTGAAGCCATCGTCACACGATGCCCCTTCGTGAGCCGTTTCACCTTGCCCGAGTGGACGCGGTTGGGGCCAGACATCAGCACCAGCCAGGGAGAGCCGTCCACCATGAAAATGAGGCTTTTGAGGATCTCGCCGGGCGTCACGCCGATGGCTTTGCTGGCGTCGTCAACGGTGAAGATCGTGGCGTCGCTGTGGATGATCTTTCCTTCGTAATGGAGCGCATCAAGCGCTTCCTGGACTTTCTGAACCGGGTCAGTCATGATGATTACCTCCGTGTGCTCTTAAATTTTCCATTCAAAATCAGGCAGGCCCGCGGCGGTCACCCGGCGCCTGATGTCGGCGGCGATCGCGTCGCGGTCTGCGGGCGTGCGTCCCTCGCAGCGAACGGCCAGGACCGGCTGCGTGTTAGAAGCGCGGATCAGTCCCCAGCCGCCGTCGTAGATGATCCGCACGCCGTCGATGGTATGCGCGCGGTGCGTTTTCAGGGCGTCGGCGGCGATGCCTTTCATCACTTCGAACTTGCGCTCGTCGGGACAGTCGACGCGGATCTCTTCCGTGGCGAAGTATGAGGGGATGGCGTTTCGCATCTGCGAAAGCGTCTTCTTTCCCGCGCAGAGGATGCGTAGCAGGCGTGCGGCCGCATAGAACGAGTCGTCGAAACCGTAATACTCGTCGGCGAAGAACATGTGCCCCGAGTATTCGCCCGCAAACGGGGCGCCGATCCGTTTCATCTCAGCCTTGATGAGCGAGTGTCCTGCTTTGTAGTAATACGGTTTGCCGCCGAGGC
This sequence comes from Pyramidobacter sp., assembly GCA_016286835.1. Classification (GTDB taxonomy): domain Bacteria; phylum Synergistota; class Synergistia; order Synergistales; family Dethiosulfovibrionaceae; genus Pyramidobacter. The sequence continues at coordinate 6,102 of JAEEUD010000022.1, forward strand.
GGAGCACTTCGTCTTCAAGGGACTGCGAGCATTTCACCTCGATGATCGCGGTCGCTCCGGGGTGTTTCGGCAGGATCTCGCCCCAGAACATTGCCATGAGGATGTCGCCGCCGATCACGTCGCCGTTTTCATCGACGACGCCGATGCGGTCAGCGTCGCCGTCGAATCCGAAACCGACTTCCGCGTGACATTCGCGAACCTTCTGCGCCAGCTGGACCATGTTTTCTTTCTTCTGCGGATCGGGATGGTGCGAGGGGAAAGTTCCGTCGGGCTCGCCGTTGATGACGACGGTATCGCAGCCGAGACGCTCGAAGAACTCGCGCACGAAGAGTGCCGCAGTGCCGTTGGCAGGGTCAAGGACGACCTTCGGACGACGGGGCAGGGCGAACTTGCCCGTCAGCATGGTCAGGTAATCTTCCTTGAGGTCGTACGTCTCATATGAGCCGCGTCCGTCGGCGAGATCGAACTCGGCGTGCTGGGCGAGTTCGCGCACCTTCTGGATCTCTTCGCCGTACAGCGTCGCTTTGTCAAATCCCAGCTTGAGGCCGTTCATGTTTTTAGGGTTGTGGCTGCCCGTGATCATCACGCCGCCGCGACAGTCAAAGCGGAAAAAACTCCAGTACAGCATCGGCGAGGTGACGACGCCCAGATCGAGCACGTCTACGCCGCAGTCGCGCAGTCCGGCGACGACCGAAGTGCGGATCCGCTCCGTCGAAAGCCGCACATCGCCGCCGACGACAGCGCGCTTCACACCGTGCCGTGTCAGGTATGTGCCGTAGGCGCGGGCGATAGCGAGCACGTTTTCGTCAGTCAGGTCGCGTTCAGCGTCACCGCGGATGTCATATTCACGAAAGATTTCGGAAGGTATTTTCGTCATAGGATCTCACTCCTTTTCTCCGAATGAATAATCCAATTCGATTTGTTGATTATATCATTAAATATTGTTTAGAGAAATGCTCTTTGCCACTTTCGTTTTCGCGCCCAAAGTCCTATAATTGGGCCTTATTTCGCGCGGAGGTGTTTTATATGGCGGACGGTTTTATGCTGATTCTGCCGATCATGTGCTGCATCATGACCGGCTGGTTTATGAAGCGCGTCGGCGTGCTCAACGATGAGGGCGGCGCGCAGATGGGGCGCGTCGTCTTTTACGTGGCCGCTCCGTGCCTGATCTTTCGATTCACGCTGTCGCTGAGGCTGAGCGACTTTGCCGATGGCAATTTCATCACGGTGCTGTACGGCGGCTATCTGATGATGGCGCTTGCGTCGTGGCTCGTCGAGCGTTTTCGTACCGGGAGCCGTGCGCGCAAGGCCGCCTCGGTGCTGATGGCGATCCGCTCGAACAACATGTTTATGGGGATGCCGGCGGTGATCATGCTCTGGGGCGAGAGCTGGCTGGGCTGGTACGGCCGCTACATGGCCATCTCCGTGCTGGGATTCGAGCTGTTTTCAGCCACCTGCGGGCTCATCGCGCTCAATGGGGGAGTGGGGTGGAAATCGTTTCGCCGCGTGCTCCTGTCGCTGACGCACAATCCCATCGTCATCAGTATCGCCATCTCGCTCATCTGTGGTATGGGTCTGGGACTGACGCTGCCGCGGTGGATCGACCTGCCGCTGAAGATTTTCGGCGATCTGGGCACGGGGCTGGCCCTGATGACGCTCGGTATGAAACTGAAGCCGGAACGTCTGCTGAACGACTTTTGCGAGGTCTGGCCCGATCTGGTCGTGCGCCTCTTGCTCTCGCCTCTGATCCTGGCTGTGGGGTTCCGTTTCCTGCCTTCCGTTCCGGAGATGGAAAAACTGTCCGTGCTCGTCATGGCGATGCCCGTGGCCATGAACACGTTCCCCATGGCGGAGGCGATGGGCATGGACGGCGATTACACGGCAAAGACGATCATGGTCAGCACGATGGTCTCGGTCGTGACGCTGCCGCTGGTGATCCGTTTCCTGCTCTGAAAACCGGATCGCAAAAAGACTCTGGACAAGCGGCGGTTATGCGCTACAATAACGCTGGATTTCAGTGACTGGGGAAGGAGCTGTTTTAATCATGAAAGACCTTGAGCATGCATCGATCAACGGCGTGGAGATCCGCAACCTGGCCGAGCAGGACAACGACGAGACGCTTCTCTATTCCGGCGAGATCTGGCTGGACGGCGTCAAAATCGGCAGCCTGACCGAGACGGAAAGCGGCATGGAGATCAACGTCGCTCCCGAATCCGAAGACGCCCTGAACGAGCGCGTCGCTTCGTATCTCAACGCTGTCGCCGCGGATAACGAGGAAGAGGACGAAGACGACGATTTCGAGATGAATCAGGACGTGTTCTTTGAGGACCTGATCGAGCTTGAGCTGTATCTGCCAGCCTTTAAGGAAGGCGTCAAGGAAGGCTACGGCTGCCTGCTCGTCAATTACACGGACGAGGGCGTGGACGTCTTCTCTGTCGAAAGCGAGGACGAGGTGGAAAACATCGCCCGCGAGAACAACCTTACCAACTTCCAGACGTTCTACGAGCTGGACCACTTTGTCATCAACTGCTGAGCACAACGCGCGAGCAAAGCCTCCGCGACGGGGTCTACCCCTGCCGCGGAGGCTTTTTCGTGCGTTCGTCGTTTTCGTCACGAGTCGATTCGTCCTGCCCGCGCGATTTTAGACGCCTGGGGGAGGGGCGGTCTTTCATGCCGCCGTAAAAATAGGCCTCGGTCCTGTCGCTTTCAAATCCGTCGGCCATTGCTGAACATCTCCTTTCCGTCGATAAGCGATATTTGTATCATACCGCGAACGTTTGCCCGTGGCAAATCCGCCGCGGCATTGTATAATAACGTTAAAAAGGAAAGGTCGGAAACGCCTGATCCGCGAGTCATATATAAGGAGGTTTTGCCACCATGTTCAACGTCACTTTCAACGACGGCTCCACGCTTGAGTGCTCCGCCCCCGTGAGCGGTGAAGAACTGCTGCGCGCACGCGGCCTAGAAAACGCGCCCGTGCCCGTCGTCGCCTGGCATGTGGATCATCTGCTGCGCCCGCTGAACTGGGTCGTTGACGATGACGTTCAGGTCGACTGGATCGATCTGAGCACGCCCGAAGGCATGGCTGTGTATCAGAGCTCGCTCAGCTTCCTTCTCTGCATTGCCGCGCGGCGCGTCCTCAATCGCAGCCTGCGCGTCAACAACTCCATCTCCGAAGGGCTGTTCTGGGTCATGGAAGCCGCTTCGGGCGATCCGATCGTCGCCGAGGGCGAGGAGATCTCCGAAGAGGGCGTCGCGGCGCTGAAAAGCGAAATGCAGCGCATGATCGACGCCGATCTGCCCTTTACGACCGAAATCACGCCTGTCGATAAGGCGCGCCGCTGGTTCAATGCCCATGGCCGTCCGGGCAAGGCGGCGCTGCTGGCCTGCGCCATGTCCGAACAGCCGGTGGAGCTGTCCGTGTGCGACGGCGAAAAGGACATGTTCTACACACCTCTTGTAGCGCGCACGGGATATCTGCGCACGTTTGACCTGTCGCGTCTCGCCCCGGGCCTTGTATTGCGCTTTCCGACAACGCAGTCGCCAAAGGCGCTGCCTGCATTCCGGCCGTCAGAAAAACTGCAAAAGGTGTTTCTCGATTACGCCGAGTGGATGCGCAAATTCCGCATCCTCACGATGGTGCAGGTCTGGGACGAAGTGACGCGTGACGGCGGCCGCGAGCTGATCCTGATGTCCGAGGCGCAGCACGCGCAGCAGATCGCGCACATCGCCGAGGACTTCCTCAAGGTGCCGACGCGGCGCGTGATCACGATCGCCGGGCCTTCCGCCTCCGGCAAGACGACTACGTCGCACAAGCTGAGGATCCAGCTGATGGTGCACGGCCGCCGGCCGATCGCCGTTTCCCTTGACGATTATTTCGTCGATCGGGAAAAATGCCCGCTCGACGAAAACGGCAAACAGGATTTCGAGGCGCTGGAAACGATCGACCTGGCCCTGTTTGACCGCCAGATGGCGCAGCTTCTGGCCGGCGAGACGGTGCGTCTGCCGAAGTTCGATTTCTTCAACGGCAAGAGCATGCCCGGCCCGGAACTGAAGCTGGAGCCAGAAGACGTGCTCATCGTCGAAGGTCTGCACGCCCTCAACGACCGCATCTTTGGAGCCATCCCACGCGAGAGCCGCTACGGTATTTTCCTCTCGCCGCTGACGGGGATCAACCTCGACAAGCACACGCGCACCAGCACCACTGATCACCGTCTGCTGCGGCGGATGCTCCGCGACGCCCGTTCGCGCGGCTACAGCCCTGAGCGCACCCTGCTGCGCTGGCCGTCGGTTGTGCGCGGCGGCATGAAGTGGATCTTCCCGTATCAGCACAACGCCGACGCGATGTTCAACTCTTCGTTGCTCTACGAACTGCCGGTGATGCGCGTTTACGCCGAAGGCCTGCTTCGTTCCATCGACGAGAACTCGCCGGTGCGCGGCGAAGCAATGCGCCTGCTGCGTCTGCTGCGCAGCGTGCCGGTCATCGACCCCGACACAGTGCCGAGCAACTCGCTGCTGCGCGAATTCATCGGCGGCAGCCTGATCGAAATCTGACCATGACGCGCGTGACGATGGCCGATGTGGCTGCGGCTGCCGGCGTCAACAAGGGCACCGTCAGCCGTGCTCTGCGGGGCGACAAGAGGATCTCGAACGAGACGCGCGAGCGAATCTGGCGGATCGCGCGGGAGCTGGGCTACGAACCGGATGCCGTCGCCAGCGGACTGTCGAGCCGCCGCACGGGCGTCGTCGCGGTCGTCGTCGAAAAAATGGACCGGCCCTGGACGGGCGCGTTTCTGGCCGCTGCCGCGGGCGTGCTCTCGCGTTTCAAGATGGAGGCGCGCCTGTTTGAGGCTGGCAGCCCTGCACGCACACACGCTGATATCGTCCGCCGTATCGAGAGCCGCAAGGCCGACGGCTTGGTCTGGCTCGGTGAGCAGCCGCTTGAAGAGGCGCAGTTCGACATGCCCGTCGTACGCGTCGGTTCCGGCCTGAACGGCGCGAACTTCCGCGTCGGCCTCGATCGCGACTGGACGACGGCGTTAGTGTGTTCGCTCAGCGCGGATAGGACCGTCGTCTATCATGGCGGCGACAACGCGGCTTTTGATTTTCTTGCGCAGCTGTCCGGCGGCGATGCACCTGCATTCCCGATCTGGGACGACTTCTGCGTGAGCGGCGAACGCCCTGCCCTGGTCTGCGGCGACGCGCGGCTTGCTGCGCTTCTGGGCGTTCCCTGTCTGCGTTTCCCCGCGCGCGAGCTCGGCGTGCTGGTAGCGCGTCTGCTGACGAACGCCATCCGAGGCTGCGGCGTGCGCCCTCTCGCCGTGCTGGCGCGGCCGCCGCTGATCTCGGCCGCGGGCGAGCCGGTTTTGCCGAAAAACGTGCAATCGCGCGAAAAAGGCGTACAATAGAGCCATCCATTTACGGGAGGTCAATCGAAAATGAGTGAATCATGTAACGGTTCGTGCAGTTCCTGCCCTTCGGCCGGCAGCTGCAATAAGATCCCGCCGTCCACGCGTCAGGGCGTGGGGCGTATCATCGCCGTCGGCAGCGGCAAGGGCGGCGTGGGCAAGAGCACCGTCTCGGCTCTGCTGGCTTCGGCATTGAACAAAGCCGGCTATTCGGTCGGCGTGCTCGACGCCGACGTCACCGGCCCGTCGATCCCGCGCCTGCTCGGCGTGAATAAAGCGCCTTACGTTCAGGACAACAAGATCCAGATGCCCGCCTCGTCCCGCGGCGTCAAAGTGCTGTCAGTCAATCTGCTTCTCCGCGACGACGGCGCTCCCGTCGTCTGGCGCGGCCCGCTGATCAGCGGCACGATCAAGCAGTTCTGGGAAGACGGCGCGTGGAACGGCCTTGACTTTGCCATCATCGACCTGCCGCCGGGCACGGCTGACGCGCCGCTCACCGTGATGCAGACCGTACGCGTCGACGGCATGATCGCCGTCACCATGCCGCAGGGCCTGTCCTCGATGATCGTCCAGAAACAGATCCATCTGAGCGAGATGATGAACGTGCCTCTTCTCGGCCTGATCGAAAACATGTCCTACGCCGTCTGCCCGCACTGCGGCGAGAAGTGGGAACTGTTCGGCTCGTCGCATCGCGAGGAGATCGAACGCACGTTCGGCCTGAAAACGCTGGCGCGCATTCCTGTCGATCGCAAGCTGGCCGAACTGTGCGACGCCGGCCGCATCGAAGACTACGA
>JAEEUD010000023.1 GCA_016286835.1 Pyramidobacter sp.
ACGACGCGTTCGGCAAGCGGATCTCCGTAATAATTAAAGAGATGATAGTTGCGGCCGGTCAGGGCGTTGATGCGGTCCATGTAGGCCTGGACGATGTAGGGCACGCGGAAGTAGTAGGGATTGCACGCCTCGCGCGCCTGGAAGAGCACGTCCGGGTTCTGCACGGTGCTGCGCTGGACGGGGCGGTCGCTGTTGAGCGAACGCTTGCGGAAACGCAGCAGCGCGTCGCGATTGAGCATCGCGCCGAAATCATCATAGGAGAGCATGTCGATCTTCTGAATCTCGTGCGAGGTGCGGAAACCGTCGAAGAAATGTACGAACGGCACGCTGCCCTCGATGGCAGCCAAATGAGGCACGGCAGCCAGATCAGCGACTTCCTGCACGCTGCCCGACGAAAGCATCGCAAATCCCGTCTGACGCACCGCCATCACGTCGGAATGGTCGCCGAAGATCGAGAACGCGTGGGTGCCGACGGTGCGGGCGGAAACGTGCAGAACGCCGGGCATCAGCTGGCCGGCGATGCGGTACATCGGCGGGATCATCAGCATCAGTCCCTGCGACGCTGTGTACGAGGTCGCCAGAGCACCGGATTCGAGCGCGCCGTGCATGGCCGCCGCCGCACCGAACTCGGCCTGCATCTCCATCAGGTGCACGCGCTGACCGAACAGATTCTTCCGCCCGCGCGCCGACCATTCGTCAACATGCTCCGCCATCGGCGAAGACGGCGTGATCGGGTAGATCGTCGCCACTTCCGTAAAAGCGTACGATACGTGCGCCGCCGCCTCGTTGCCGTCAATCGTCATGATCTGCTTTGCCATTTTCGGAATCCCCCTCTTGGTTTTACATACTTAATGCAGTATTTTGAGCGCAAAGTGAGTCACACATCGCGACACGATCATATGCACTATCGATCGGCCGCATTGTCAAGTTTTTCTCAGCCAAACTATAGCGCACTTTTCTCATAAAAGCAATCAATTTATACAATTCTACTATTTGGAATTGACTGAAAATATATTTTCATGATGGAAATTTTAATTTATATTCTCATTCCAGTTTTGAGCGTCTGCCGTTCGTTCATATCCTGCTTGGCGGATTTTTATGGCGAGACATGCACGACGATTTTTGTATAATTTTGTTCATCTGAATAATCCTGTCCGCAACAGGATTTCTAGACAATTTTGCGCCGTTAGTGTGATATTTTGTTCTCCATTCCTGAAAATAAGTACTTGATTATTTTTTCCAAATGTACTAGACTTCACACAGCGATGAATGTTTTCCCGTTTTAACGATTTCAAGAAAACATTTCTGTACAAAATCAGCGCAGGCAACAAAAATCTCGAAGGGAGTTTTTTGAAAATGGGTGCTTTGAGCAACATTCGCGTTCTGGATCTGACCCGCGTTCTCGCCGGTCCTTACTGCACGATGATGCTGGCCGACATGGGAGCTGAGGTCATCAAGATCGAGATCCCCGGCAAGGGCGACGACACGCGCAACTTCGGACCGTACAAGAACGGCAGCAGCATGTACTACGCCAACGTCAACCGCAACAAGAAGGGCGTTTCGCTCAACATGAAGGTTCCCGAGGCCAAGGCCCTGTTCCTGGAGATGGTCAAGAAGGCCGACATGGTCGTCGAGAACTACCGCCCCGGCGTTATGGACAAACTGGGTCTCGGCTACGATGTTCTTAAAGAGGTCAACCCTCGCATCATCTACGGCGCAGTTTCCGGCTTCGGCTGCTACGGCCGCTACTACAAGCGCCCCGGTTACGACATCATCGCCCAGGCCATGGGCGGCCTGATGAGCATCACCGGCCCCCGCGGCGGTGAGCCCTGCCGCGCCGGCGCCGCTCTGGGCGACGTGCTTGGCGGCATGAACCTCACCATCGGCCTGCTGGCCGCGCTCAACGCCCGTGCCATCACCGGCAAGGGACAGCGCGTCGATGTTTCGCTCGTCGATTCCGTCATTGCATCTCACGAGACCGGCCTCCAGCGCTACCTGTGCGAGCACAAGCTGCCTGAGCGCATGGGCAACCAGTACGCCGCCACCTATCCTTATGACTCGTTCCACGCCAAGGACAAGGACTTCATCATCGGCTGCGGCAACCAGAGCCTGTTCGAGAAGTTGGTCGCGCTCATGGACATGCCTGAACTGCTTCAGGATCCGCGCTTCGCCACGCAGAACGCCCGCGTCACGGCCGAAAGCCGCGTCGCCCTCGGTGAGATCATCAACAACTGGACGAAGAACTTCAACGCCGACGAGCTGGTCGAGAAGATCCTCGGTGCAGGCGTCCCCGCCGCCCCGATCAACGACCTGCACGACATCACGACCGACCCCGGCTTCGTCGAGGACCGCGAGATGCTCGTCCACCTGCCCCATCCTGTCATCGGCGAGGACATGCTGGTCAACGGCAACCCCGTCAAGCTCATGGGCACGCCCGTCGAGATCAAGCGTCACGCCCCGCTCACGCCCGGCGTCGATAACGAGGAAGTCTACAAGGGCGTCTTCGGCCTCACCGACGCGCAGCTTGCCGACCTCAAGGCCAAGGGCGCTATCTAAGCTGATTTTATTTTAAAGGGGGATTTTTTCACAAATGGATTTCTGCAATCTTCCCAAAAACGCCATCATCCGCGAGGTCTGCCCCCGCGACGGTTTCCAGAGCATCAAGGAGTTCATCCCGACTGAGAAGAAGATCGAGTTCATCAACGCGATGCTTTCCACGGGCATCAAGGAGATGGAGATCACCTCGTTCGTCAGCCCCAAGGCGATCCCGCAGCTCGCTGACGCCAAGGAAGTTCTTCCGGCTGTGAAGGCCGCCAACCCCGGCGTCGAGTTCACGGCGCTCGTGCCCAACGTCAAGGGCGCTGAGGGCGCTCTGGCCGCCGGTGCCGATGTCGTCAACATTGTCTTCTCGTGCAGCGAGAGCCACAACATGGCCAACATCCGCCGCACGGTCGAACAGTCGCTGGCCGGCATGGATGACATCATCGCTCTCGCCCGCGGCAAGGCGAAGATCTGCGTCTCGATGGCCACGTCGTTCATGTGCCCCTTTGAGGGCCGCATGGATCCCGAGCGCGTCAAGATGCTGATCGGCAAGGTACGCGAGAAGGGCGTGGACATCATCACGCTGGCCGAAACGATCGGCACCTGCGTGCCCAAGGACTTCACCGAGACGCTGCGCGTCGTCAAGCCCGCCCTTGAAGGCATCCCCGCCTATCTGCACATCCACAACACCTACGGCTTCGCAGCCATGAACGTGAAGTGCGCTCTCGATGAGGGCTTCAACAAGTTCGACGCCGCCATCGGCGGCCTCGGCGGCTGCCCCTTCGCTCCCGGCGCGGCCGGCAACGCGGCCACGGAAGACCTCGTTTACCTCATGCAGAGCATGGGCGTCGAGACCGGTCTTGATCCGCTCAAGCTCGTGGCCGTCGCCCGCTCGCTGAAGGACTACGGTCTGAAGACGATGGGCAGCCTGTGCGCCAGCGCCTTCGGCAAGCCCAAGCCCGAGATCCCGCAGCAGAAGTAGTTTTCCTGCTCCACTCGCTTCACTTTCTCAATTCGGATTCGCGCGGGAGCAAGAGCTTCCGCCCATCTCTCCCGTTTTGCGGGGGACGCAGTACAAATTTTGTAAAGGGTGGTAATTCAAATGTTCAAGAAAGTTGCAGCAGTTGCGGCCGTTGTGGCTCTGAGCGCCTCCGTGGCGTTCGCCGGTGAGTTCACCGTTTCCAACCAGTTCCCTCCGTCACACCACATCTCCAAGACGATCCACGTCTTCGCCGACAAGGTCGCTGAGCTGACCGGCGGCAAGACCAAGGTCAACGTGGCCGATTCCGGCGCTCTGTACAGCGACGCCCAGATCCTTGAGGCCGTTCAGGAAGGCCTCGTCGAGGTCGGTCTGGTCGGCACCTACAAGTGGGGCGGCCAGGTTCCCGCGGCCGACGTGTTCGATCTTCCCTTCCTGTTCCCTGATCTGTCCTCGCCCAAGAAGTTCCTTGATGCCGGCGCGAACGACATCCTTGATGCCGAGTTCAACAAGAAGGGCGTCAAGAACCTGTTCTGGTGCGACTACGGCTTCATCCAGATGTGGAACAACGTGCATCCTCTGCACACCCCCAAGGACTTTGAGGGTCTGACGATGCGCTCCTACTCCGCCGGCGACTCCATCACGCTGAAGGCTCTCGGCGCGGCTCCAACGCTGATCAGCTCGGCTGAAATGTACATGGCCATCCAGCAGGGCACCGTGAAGGGCGCCACCACCGGTATGCCCGCCGCCGTCAGCCGCAAGATCTACGAGGTCAGCAAGTACCTGACGATCGCCAACTACAGCACGGCTCAGTTCTCCGTCCAGGCCAACCTGGAGTGGTGGAACGATCAGGATGAAGAGACCAAGAAGGCCATCATGGAGGCCGGCAAGATCGCCGAGCAGTACCTGCGTGACGCCGTCGCCGCTTCCGAAGGCGCTGCCGAGAAGACCGTCCGTGACGCTGGCCTGCAGGTCAACACGCTGACCGCTGAAGAGCGCGCTCAGATGATCGAAGCCACCAAGAGCGTTTGGGACAAGTACCTTGAGCGTGCCGGCGAGATCGGCCAGAAGCTGGTTGCCATCGCCAAGGATCCCAAGACCTTCCAGTAAGGAAGAATTCTCAGCTCTTACAAGGTATCAGGAAGCCCCGACGGCAATCGCCGGGGCTTCTTCAAACTGAAACAGGAGGCTTCAAATATGCTGAAATTTATTCGCAGCATCACCAGATTCTGCAACACGTTCCTCGGCTACTGCGCAGGATTTGGCATTTTCGTGATGGGACTGATCCTCGCCTATGAAGTCGTCATGCGCGGCGTCTTCAAGTCGCCCACGACCTGGGTCATGAACAGCGCCATCTATATGTTCATGTGGACGATGCTGATCGGTTCGTCCTACACGCTGATGCTTGGCAAGCACGTCAAGATCGATCTGATCTTCGACCGCTTCCCCAGGAAGGTGCAGCTTGTGCTCGACGTGATCACCAGCGCCATGGCCGCGTATTTCTGCTATATCGTTTCCACGCAGGCCTGGAAGATGATCCAGACCAGTCTCAAACTGAACAAGATGACAGACGACATGATGCACATCCCCGTCTGGTGGATCCAGCTGCCGCTGCTGATCGGCTTCGTCATGCTGGGCGTCCAGTTTGTCGTTATCATCCTCGAGCGTCTCGCCACTCTCTGCTGCGGCGAAACCGCTGAACAGAAATAAGGAGGGCGCTCACAGATGACTAATTTCCTTCTCGTTGTCGCTATTCTGCTGTTTATCCTCGCCATGGGCATGCCCGTTGCCTTCGGCCTGGGCTGCACGTCGCTGATCCTCATCCACATGTTCCACCTGCCCATCCGTCTGGTCGGCACGACGATGTGGGCTTCGCTGGAGAGCTTCAACACGCTGTCGATCCCCATCTTCGTCATCATGAGCCAGTTCCTGCTCGACGGACACGTCGGCGACGACTTGTTCGACGTCATGAACACCTGGGTGCGCCATCTGCCCGGAGGCCTTGCCATCGGCACGATCTTCGCCTGCGCCTACTTCGCGGCCATCACCGGTTCCGGCGCCGCGACGGCCGCCACGATCGGCATGGTCGCCTACCCTGCGATGATCAAGCACGGCTATGACAAGACGCTGACGCTCGGTCTTCTTGCTGCCGGCGGTACGCTTGGCATCCTGATCCCGCCCAGCATCCCGATGATCATCTACGCCACGGTCACTGAAGACTCGACCGGCAAGCTGTTCATGGCCGGCGTCGTGCCCGGACTGCTGATGACGGCCCTGTTCGTCTGCTACGCCGTCTACACGGCCAAGCACGGCGGCTACACGCCCGAGCCCAAGGCTTCGTGGAGTGAGCGCTTCCGTGTTACGTTCAAGAGCCTGCCCGGCATCTTCCTGCCGATCCTCATCATCGGCGGCATTTACACCGGCATCTTCACGCCCACCGAGGCCGCTTCGATCGGTCTGGTCTACACGCTGTTCATCACGATGGTCGTGTACCGCACGATCAAGTTCAGCGACATCCCCAAGATCTGCCTCAAGGCCGTGCCCTCGTCGTGCATGATCGCCATCATCATCTGCGGCGCTCTGCTCTTCGGCCGCGTCATGACCTACCTGAAGATCCCTCAGGCCCTGACCGCCTTCGTCACCGAAAACAAGCTGTCCGCCGCAACGTTCATCATCATGATGAACCTGCTCATGTTCGTGCTCGGCGCACTGCTTGAAACGGTCTCCGTCATCCTGCTGACCATGCCTCTGGTCACGCCCATCCTGCACACGCTGGGCGTCGATACGATCTGGTACGGCGTGCTCGTCACCATCAACATGACGATGGCGCTTATCAGCCCGCCCGTCGGCATGAACCTGTACGTCATCAACGGTCTGTTCCCCGACGTGAAGATGCAGGAAGTCATCAAGGGCGTCATTCCCTTCGCCGGCATCATCATCGTCGTGCTCATCGTCTGCGGCCTGTTCCCTCAGCTTTCGCTGTGGCTGCCCAGCATGATGTAGTTTCGGCACAGGAACTTCCGCAAAAAACAGGAACTCGTTTTCGGGTTCCTGTTTTTTCATAACGATTGTTTGAGGTGTCTCCATGGACATGAATTTCACGCTCAGCGGGCCGTGGATCGAATTCCTGATGATCTTCGGCATCGCCAATATCGCAGTCGGCCTGATCGGCACGGCGCTGCGTCAGATGGGCAAAGGCGGCATGACCTCCAAGCGCGCGGCGCTGTTCGTCATGGCCGGCGCGCTGTTCATCGTCTGCTCGCTTCGCTATAAGCAGGAACGCGCCGCCCAGACGGCCGAAGCGCCCGCGCAGGTGCGGACTCTCGCTGCGGGAACGAAATAGTCCAATCCCCGCAACACGCAGCGCACGGAATAACAAACATTTTAAAGCCGCGGTCCCTTGTTTTGACAAGGAAACCGCGGCTTTTTGCGCGTTTTGAATCGGAATATTAACGAAAAAAAACTCAGGCGCTTTCATTTATTGTGTTAGAATGTCGAACTGTATCAAAGTCGTCTCAATGAGAGGGGTACGAACCGTGCGTGATTTATCGCTCAAAGAGACCGCGCTCGCGGCTCTGCATATTCTTCTCTTTGCCGTTGCAGCAGTATTGATCGCCACGTTCCTGCTCGTCTGGAAGCTGTGGGGATATGTCAGCCTTGAACAGATCCTGTTCCACTTTACCGTGCCGCTGTCGGGAAGTTTCAACTCCGGCCTGAAGATCGGCATCGCCGTTGCCGTTGCCGGAGCTGCAGCACTCACGTTTGCCTATGCCTGGTTCTGTCTGCAAGCCGTTCGCAGGAGTCGTTCCTTCGCAACCACGGCTGTTTTGCTGGGTGCGTTCGCGCTCGCCGCCGTGCTGGCGGAGTGGAAGTCTGGCGCGACAGGTTTTCTGCTGCGCCAGTTCCAAACGACGAAGCTGTTTGACAGCGTTCCGCCGCGCAGCGTGAAGATCGGCTTTCCGGGACAGAAGCGCAATCTGCTCGTCATCCACATGGAGTCGATGGAAGAGACGTTCGCCAGGCCCGAGGTGATGGGAGCGAACCTGATCCCCGAGCTTGAGCGCCTGAAAAATGAAAACGTGTCGTTCTCGGGCTTCCGCCAGGTGCGCGGAACGAGCTGGACGACCGCTGGCGAGACCGCGAGTGCTCTGGGGCTGCCGCTGCTGCTGCCGATCGGGCACAACGATTACGGCAATTACGAGTCGTTCCTGCCGGGAGCACTGAGCGTGTTCGAGGTGCTTGAGCAGAACGGCTACGCGCTGGAATTCATGTTTCCCAACGACTGCTCGTTCGGCGGCATCGAAAACCTGATCCGCACACACGCGCGTCACCCCGTCATCAAGGATCTGCGCTGGTTTTCCGCGCACCGTCCGGACAGCGAGGAGCAGCGCGGCAACATCTGGGGGCTTCGCGACCGCTACCTCTATGAGCAGCTTCGGCAGGAGCTGACGCTGCGTGCCGCTACGGGCACGCCTTATGCCTTTTTCGTGGAAACGATCGACACGCACGGCCCTGACACCTTTTACTTTCTCGACCCTGACACGCATGCCCCCCGAAGGTTCCACGACTTCCGCGACGTGATCCGTGCCGGCAGCCTGATGCTGAACGAATTTCTGACGTGGCTTTCGCGCCAGGAGTTCGCAAGCGACCTTACCGTCGTCATCCTCGGCGATCACCTCTGGATGGGTGACGAGATCGCCGGACGCAAGCTGGGCGAAAGTCGTGCCGTGTACAACGTCTTCATCAATCCGCTCGCCCGCGTCGAAAAATCGGGCGAACGGCTGTTCTGTGCGCCGGATTTTGCCCCGACGATCCTCGAAGCAGCCGGCGCCAGGCTGCCCAACAGACGCTTCGGCATCGGCACATCGCTGTTCTCGTCTCAGCCGACGGTGATGGAACGGCTCGGCGAGGAGAAATTCGCCGAGGAGCTGGGAAAAACTTCGCGTCGCTACAACCGTTTTTTCCAGCGTCCGCGCGGATACCGGGCCTCCCGCGCCCGGAGCGGGACGATCAACGACTTTTCCGCCGGCGCGCCGACGCTGTCGTTCCTGGACGACGACGTTTTTCTGCGTCGCGCGCCCTACGGAACGGTACAGTTCGCTCTGTTCAATTCGTCGCCGACGACATTATCGGGCCGGGGCAAAAACGCCCTTTCTCTGAAAGTTGAAGTCTGCGGTCCGGACGGCACGCCGCTGCCTGAATGTTCCGTTTCGACCGAACTGCCGCGCGACATGCCGCCGCAGGACGCCGAACTGATCCAGGCGCGTCTGCCGCTGCCGTCTCCCGGCGATTACACGCTGCGTGTCTCGTTCGTCGGCAAAAACACCACGGCGCTGAAAAGCGTGTCTGCGCCGCTCACGATCGCGCGTCACTGGCTCTTTGAAGGCGAAAACGCCGGCGGCGAAGGCGCACGTGCCGACGAACGGACCGTGCTCGATGCGGGCACGCCGTGTCTTGTCTTCCCCGAACGCATGGAAGTCTGGCATCACGGCGGCACGCTCTATTTCAAACTGCTCGACCGCGACCTCGAAGCGGACGAAATCATCCTGCGCGGCACAGGCGCGCGCGCCACGCCGCGCCTGCTGCGAAACGCCTGCGGCCAGACCTACCGCTGGGCTGCCGCGCCCCTCGGCAACCTTTCGCCGGAGCGGATCGAAACGGGTTTTTCCAGCAACGACGAGACTCAAAGAGTTTCCTTCAGCCTGAAGACAGAAATCCCCGCGCGCGTCCTGCGCGAGGAAAACGACCTGCGCCGCTACGTTCAGGCCGCGCGGGACAGGGGTGTTCTGATCCTGGCCGCCGCCAACGAAAAGGATAAAGGCGCGTTCCTTGCCGCCGTGAAGGGCAACAGCCTGCTGACGACGCAGACGTCGCCGAAAGGACCGCTCCATTACGAGACGCTCGTGGACGGCGCCTGCGTCGGCATGAACGCCTACGCCGACCCGGCCGATGCGCCTTCGCCAATGTACGATCGTCTCAGTCTGCGCGTTGACGGCCTCGAATACGCCGTTTCGCAGCGCGGCCTCAACCTCGCCGTCTACGACTTTGCCACGCATCGTGTCGTCGATCGCGTCATGTTCCCCTACCACGGCTCGCTCGACGGTCTCACCGAGCTGCTTTGCGGCAGGGAGTCGGATTTCGCCGCCGCGTCGGGGACGCACCGTTCCGCTCCCGGCACGGCGCCCGTCGAACGCGGCGCGTACATCGCCTCGTGGAAGGACGGCCCCTACGTGACGAAGTACGACGGACGCCTGTATTTTCAGACGCCGTGGGAGTTCGTCTTCAGCACGCAGCTACTCGCGGCGCCGTTGACGCGCCCATTTGCGCCACTGGAACGCGCCGTCTCGATCTCGCCGGCAGGCGTGCTTTCGTGCGTCCCAGTCGGTAAAGCGCCGTCATGCGAAGTCGGCTTCGTCGCGCCTGACGGGCAGCAACGCTCCGTTGCGGTCAACCTGACGCCGCTGTATCTGGAAACGAATCTCGACACTTACCTGCATCGCCTTGCCGATCCCGATCTGATCACGTTCATCAGCGTGTACGAGGAAGGCGCGCTCACCCTGACGTCGCAGCACAAGCGGCTTTTCGCGGATCTCGGTCTGGACACGCTGCTGAAGGACACGCGCGGACACGCTTACGTCGCGATCAGCGACGGCGGTCGGAAAGTCCTTGAAGCGCTCGACGCCCGCCGCGTCGAAGAGGTCCTCAGCGTCGGCGGACTCGGCGTGCGTCTGGTCAGCGTCGGCGGCAGCGACAAGCCGAGATCGTCGATCTTGCTTGACGGGGAGGAATATTCCGTCCAGTCACAGGGCATGAACATCGTCGTTTACAGCAAAAAGCACAAGCGGGTGATCGACAGCGTCTGCTTCAACACCTGCGCCGGCCTTGCCGCCACGAGAAAAGACCCGCGTTTCAAACGTCTGTAGACTAAAGCGCTCCGGTACGGTCCGCGATTATTCGCAAAGACCGCGCCGGAGCGCTCTTTTTATCCGATCAACTGTACAGCGAAACGCGCAGTTTTTCGCGCAGACGGCCGATACGCTTGCTCACGCTCTGCTGGCTGATCGCAAAGCGGGCGGCCAGTTCCTTCTGCGTCGCACCTTTATACAGGCCGGTCGCCAGTCGCCGTTCATCGGATGAAAGCCCTTCGAGCAACTCAAAAACGCCGATACTGGCATCGTTGAAAGCCACGTCAAAGCCGTCGTCTTCGTGCTTCTGTTCCAGCGAGTCGTGCGCTGACGCCCGGCGCAAGCGGGACGCCGCGTCGCGGATCCTCCCGCGCAGACGGTACCAGATGTACAGTCCCAGTGACTGGTCCGGGCGTTCCCGTTCATGACGGATGACGAGTTCGCGCAGGGCAATGTACCCTTCCTGGACCAGGTCCTCGTATTCGGCGCCGTTCCCGGCATAACTCCACGCAACCTTGCGCGCCAGCGGCATGTAGGCAAGCGCCTTTTCATCGGCGCCGTCGAATCTCTTTTGATACTCTTTCACGGATCATCCTTTCTCCTCAGGCTCATCCGGCCCAAACGAGGAAAACGTTTACGGCCTTGTCGTTAAGAGTGAGTGCTAATCGATACGAGTATACTATCAGACTGTAAAGATGTCAATAAAGCTTCTTTTCATTTACTCTACATACAAACAATCCGAGGCGGCCGCTTGTCGATCACTGCAAGAGTACCGCCTCGGATTGTTCCGTTTGATTAAAACTCTGTCACTTCACGGCCGCCGGTCCGTGATCCGTCCGTCCAGACCGATCGTCACGACCTGCCACGGGATGCACTTGCCGCAGTTCATCAAAGCAGTGCGCGCAGCCTTTTCCAGCCCGCCGCAGCAGGGCACTTCCATGCGGACGACGGTGACGGAGCGGATGTCGTTTTCTTTGACGATCTGCGTCAGCTTCTCGCTGTAATCGCCCTCGTCCAGCTTCGGACAGCCGATCAGCGTCACCCTTCCGGCGATGAAATCGCGGTGAAACGCAGCATAGGCGTACGCTGTGCAGTCGGCGGCAATGAGCAGGTCCGCTCCGGCAAAATACGGCGCGTTCACGGGAACGAGCTTGATCTGCACGGGCCACTGGCTCAGAGCGCTTTGAGCCGGTGCGCTGTTCTCAGATTCCCAGGCCGGAGTCGCAAGGGCGGGTGCGGCCGGCTGAGGAGCGCCGTGCGAAAGCGAACGCGCCATGCTGCCCGGACAGCCGGTGTGCGGGATGCTCTTCGCCATACTTCCCGGACACCCGTGCGCTGCCGCAGGACGCGGCACCCTGGACGTTTGCGCCTGATCGGTGGCCTCTTTGGCAATCATTGCCGCTTTCACAGCGTTCCCGTCAAACGGGACCGCCTCGCGCTCCTCGATCGTGATCGCGCCCGTCGGACACGCGGGCAAGCAGTTGCCCAAGCCGTCGCAGTAGTCCTCACGCGCCACCACGGCCTTGCCGTCGATCATCCGGATCGCGCCCTCCTGACAGGCCGAGGCGCACGCGCCGCATCCGTTGCATTTGTCGCGGTCGATTTTGACGATTTTTCTGATCATGATGGACTCCCCCGATTTTTCGCCGCTCCATGAGGGGCGGCGTTCTTTACTGTACGGCCATAGTGTACTATGATGACGGCACCGTGTCTGTTGTTTTTCCAACGGAAATGAACGTTTTGGAGGAATCTTCCCATGGATTACGAAGCGCTCTCTCACTGCCCGCTTTTTGCCCACATCAGGGCAGAAGAACTTCCTGATGTTGTCAGGTCTCTTTCCCCCGTCACGCGCGAATATGCTAAAAATCAGACG
>JAEEUD010000024.1 GCA_016286835.1 Pyramidobacter sp.
TGAAAACAGGTTCCGTTGGACGACTGATATGCTCTCCTAAAAGTAGACACACGAAAAAAACAAATTCGTGAGTTGCTTTTAGGAGGGCATCTTTTTGTCTACAAAACTCAGTTACAGCGCAGAAGAAAAACGTAGCATTGTGGAGACTTACCTTCAAGGTAAAACAAGCCAGCAAGATCTGGCCGAACGTTATGGTACAGGCAAATCAACAATTCAGAACTGGCTCCGTCTGTACCAGACCTTTGGCTTGGAAGGGCTGTCCCGGCAGAAACATACGACGAGGTACAGTCCGGAATTGAAACTCTCAGTCGTTAAGGCCTACCTATCCGGACAAGGAAGCCTGCGGGAGCTCTGTCGTAGATATAGCATCCGTTCAGACCGACAGTTACTCGACTGGATCAGGAAGTATAATGAACATCAGGAAAGTTCCACAATCTCGCCGCGTCCTCAACAACGGCAGAAAGGAAACGTCCTGATGTCCAAAGGCAGAAAAACGACATTTGAAGAACGTGTTGCTATCGTCAGCTTTTGCATCGAGCACGACCGGGACTATATCGGTACGGTCAGAGAATACGGCGTCAGCTATGAGCAGATCTACTCCTGGGTACGCAAATATGAACAGGGCGGTGCCGACGCGCTCATTGACCGCCGCGGCAAGAGAAAGCCCAAGCCGGCATGGGAAGAACTGACAGAGACAGAACGCCTTCAGGCAGAGAACCGACTGTTGAAAGCAGAGATAGAAGAACTGAAACTGGCCAACCGCCTGTTAAAAAAAGTGAGAGAACAGGAAGGGAGCTGGTAGGAGAAGACAAAAAGACGAGGCAGAAACGCCTGTATCACGCCATACAGGAAGGCTTGAAAGAGAATAACACCGTACAGTCCCTCTGCAAAATCTTCAGCCTGAACCGTTCCAGCTATTATAAATGGCTCCGCAGCAAAGAAGGTGCCGCAGGAGTCAGAAGACAGGAGACCGAACACATCCTTTCGGAGATGCGCCGTATCCATGCGGAGCACAACCGAACCTACGGTTACCGCCGTCTCGCCGATGAGTACAACAGCGAGCACGGGACCCATTACAGCTATAAACGCTTCTATCGTCTGGCTCACGAATACCGAATCTATTCAGTCATCCGTCGTAAACGACCGCAGTGGCGTCCAAGCACGCCGGAGATCACAGCAGAAAACATCCTGAACAGAGAATTCCGCGCAGACAGAGCAGCCAACAGCGTATGGCTGACAGACGTCACAGAGATGAAGTACTTCAGCAATCACAGGAAAGACACAGAAAAACTGTATCTGAGCGCGATCTTCGATCTCAAGACACGGGATATCGTTGCGCACACCATAAGCGACCGCAACGACAATGCCCTCGTGCTTACAAACTTTGAGCAGGCGAGAAACAAGTATCCAGATGCCAGACCAATGTTCCACAGTGACAGAGGATACCAGTACACAAGCAAAGCATTTAGGAGAAAACTGGATGAAGCCGGAATGACCCAGAGCATGTCGCGAGTCGGACGCTGCATTGATAATGGTCCGATGGAAGGCTTCTGGGGGATCCTCAAAAGCGAGATGTATTATCTCAGAAAATTCGAGAGCAAAGAACAACTGACACAGGCAATCAATGACTTCATTGACTATTACAACACGCGTCGCCGTCAGCATAATCTTGACTGTCTGCCGCCGGCACAGTACAGAATGATGCTTGAGCAGAAAGAATTACAGGCTGCGCGAGGGCAGCAAAATGGCTGATCCCGTTTACCAGGACCAGCCATACATGAGGAAATCTTTTTTGTTTTTTTCTGATGTCTACTTGACAGGAGCAGTTCAGTTTCACGTGAAACGATTCAGGCGGCGCGGATTTATTTTACACCTCGCGGCAGTGGTTCATGATCTCCTCTTCGGATTTCACGTGATAGCCGTGGCGGCGGGCGACGCACATCAGGCTGTCGTCGCCGGTGCGTTCGGCCGAGGTGAGCTCGCCGTTCGCGACGCGGATGACGAGGTCGAGCAGGGCACGTCCGGTGTCCTTCAGCGAATCACCGCGGGAGATGACGCCCGAGGCGTCAAAGTCGAACATCTCCTTCATGAACTCATACGTCTTGGCATTGCCGGTCACCTTGATGACGGGCGCGATCGGGTGTCCTGTGGGCGAGCCGCGGCCGGTGGTGAACGCGACGATCTGTGCGCCGCAGCCGATCTCGCCGGTGGTGACTTCGCCGTCGTGGCTCTCGTACTTCATCAGGAACAGGCCCTTCTTGCCCTTTTCCGGCGGCACGGCGTAGTCGATCACGTCGGTGATCGGGCAGGTGCCGGACTTGTGCATCCCGCCCAGGGCCTTTTCGACGATCGAGCTGACGCCGCCGTCGGCGTTGCCGGGCGAGATGAGCTGGTTGCGCTTGGCACCCAGGCTCATGTCAAGGCCGCTGCGCAGCACGTCTTCGATCTCGTAGATGGCCTTGTACACTTTTTTCGCCACGTCTTCGTTGACGGCGCGCTTGGCGAGGATGTGCTCGGTGCCGAGAAGCTCGTTCATTTCGCTGAGGATGGCGCTGCCGCCCTGTGCGACGAGCAGATCGACCATCTCGCCGACGGCCGGGTTGGCGGCCAGTCCGCTGGTCGCGTCGGTGCCGCCGCACTTGGTGCCGACGAACAGATCGGACAGCGGGCAGGGCACGCGCTGCTGTTTGGCAAGTTCAGCGAGCATTTTCTTTCCGGCTTCGACGGCGTGCGCGATCGTGTTGGTCGTGCCGCCCTCTTCCTGGATGACGAAGCAGGCCACGGGGCGCCCGCTTTCGCGGACAGCGGCTTCAAGCTCACGCGGCGGGAAGCGCTCGCAGCCGAGGCCGATGACGAGCACGGCGCCCACGTTGGGGTGCGTGCCCATAGCCTTCAGCGTACGCGCGGTCAGCTCCAGGTCAAGCCCGACCTGCGAGCAGCCGACAGCGTGGCGGATGGCCACGGCACCGGGGAGCTGAGCGACGATGCGTTCCACCGTGCGGTTCGCACAGAACACGGAGGGGATCACGGCCAGGTAGTTGCGCACGCCCACGGTGCCGTCGGCGCGTCTGTAGCCGTTGAAGGTCTCTGTCATGGTCGTCTCCTTCCTAGCGCGTGCCGCGCTCGCAGCTCATGTTGTGCTGATGCACCCATGTGCCTTTGGGCGTGTCGTGCATCATGCGTCCGATCTCCTCGCCGTACTTGATGACGGGCTCGCCGGCTTTGAGGTCGCGGATGAGCACCTTGTGGGCGAACTCGACGTCCTCGAGCAGCGTCAGCTCGCCGTCGGGCGTGTCGATCACGTCGCCCTTGAAGCTGTCCTCAAGGACCATCTTCACGTTGTCCTTGTCGGTGATTTGCAGACTGCGGCGTTTCATTTTTGAAAAAGCCCCCTTCATAAGTTCCGCGCTAGGCGCTCTTTTTCGCCTGACGGGCCTTTTTCCAGTTCGTGTACCACGGCGTCGCCTGGATCAGCGAGAGCGCGGCCAGCGCCAGCAGCACGGCGGAAATGGGATTGGTGAAGAAGATCGACCAGCTGCCGCCGCTGATGAGCAGCGACTGATGCAGGCTGACGTCGAGCATGTGCCCGAGGATCATGCCGACGACGAGCGGCGCGACAGGGATCTTCAATTTATCCATGAAGTATCCGAGGATGCCGAAGCAGAACATCAGCCCCACGTCGAAGAAGTTGTTGTTGATCGCGAACGCGCCGACGACGCAGAGGATCGTGATCGCCACGGCGAGGACGCGGTTGTGGATCTTCGTGACCTGGATGCAGAGACGCGTGAAGAACAGGCCTTCGACGTACATCGCAAAGCAGGAGAAGAGAACGGCCCACAGGAGCGTGTAGGTGACGCCGGCGTACTCCGTCATCAGCTGCGGTCCGGGCATGATGCCGTGGATCATCAGTCCGCCGAGGAGAACGGCCGTCGAGGACGAACCGGGGATGCCCAGCGTGATCGTCGGCACCAGCGCGCCGCCGACGACAGCGTTGTTGGCCGACTCGGGCGCGGCGATGCCGAACTCGTTTCCGTCGCCGAACTCGTGTTTGCTGTCGCCCGGCTTGTAGAAGCGCTTCGCCTCGTTGTAGGCGAACCAGCAGGCCGTGTCGCCGCCCGTGCCGGGGATGATGCCCGTGAAGACGCCCAAAAAGCCCGAGCGGACGGCTGTCGGCAGCAGCTTCTTCATCTCGAACCACGGCAGCGTCACGCTGTCGCTGATCGCGGCGATGCGCTCGGCGTCCTCCTCATCCTTCTCGATCAGGCGGAACACCTGCGGGATCGAGAACAGACCGATCAGCGCGACCGTGAAGGGGATGCCGGAGAACAGGTTGATGTTGTCAAGCGTGAAGCGCGCCGTGCCCGTGATCGGGTCCATGCCCACCGTTGAGATGAGCAGGCCGATGCAGCCGGCAAGCAAGCCCTTGATCGGCGAGCCCTGCGAGAGCGAAGCGAGGATCGTCATGCCCAGCACGGCGACCGCCGTCAGCTCGACGGGGCCGAACATCACGGCGATCTTGCCGAGCAGCGGCGCGACCGAGAGCAGAACGGCACTGGAGATGACGCCGCCGACGAACGAGGCGAACAGCGACACGCCCAGAGCGTGTCCCGCCTCGCCGCGGGCCGCCATCGGATAGCCGTCCATAACCGTGGCCGCAGCCGCCGGAGTGCCGGGCGTGCGGATGAGGATGGCGGCGATCGAACCGCCGTACATCGAGCCCATATAGAGCGAAGCCAGCATCGTGATGCCCGTCTCAGGCGTGAGCGCGAACGTGACGGGGACGAGCAGCGCGATCGCCATCGTCGCCGAAAGGCCGGGCATGGCGCCGACGAACAGTCCGAGCGCCGTGCCGCCGAACATGGCGGCGATGTTGGGGAGCTGGAAGATATTGGTCAGTCCAAGCAGGATGTTATCAAACATGCGCAGTCTCCTTTCCTTTATGCGCCGAGGATCAGCGGCTCAAGAAGCCCGAGCGGCACGGGCAGGTTGAGGAACTGCACGAACAGCAGATAGACGAAGACCATGAACGCCGCCGTGATCAGCACAGCCTTGACGAAGCCGGCCGCTTTGAGGAAAAGATAGCTGACGATCATGAACACGGGCGTAGTGATGAAGTAGCCCACCGTCTCCGTCGTGAAGATGTAGACGGCCAGCATCGCAGCGTAGATGACAAGACGCTTCACGTTGATCTTCGCCCTGCTCTCCTCGGCCGGAGCCGAACGCCAGGCGTTGAACGCCATCACGACGCTGAGGACGAAGACGAGGCCCGCGACGATCTTGGGGAACATGCCGGCCGATGCCGACATGGAACTCGCCTCGACGAAGAAAAACAGCGCGAAGGCGAACGCAAAGACGGAAAACAGAAGGTGTTTCATAAAGTACGACATGAACAAACTCCTTTGCATGAACGCAAGAGCCCTGTGTCGGGCATCTTTCGGTCAGGGCCTGAAAAAAACGGCGGTTTCATAGGCTGAAACCGCCGTTTTTTCATGCAGAAAGCCGGATTTGACGGCGTGAAATTTAGTGCTTCTGATACTGATCCTTGATCTCGTCCCAGATGCCGAAGTACGCCTGCTCCTGATCGGCAAGCATCTTCTGATAGTCGTCGCCGAACTTCATGTCGACGATCAGGGCGCGGTCATCGCAGGCCTTGCGGAACTCGGGCATCTCGGCCATCTTCTTGAAGGCCTCGATCAGCACGGTCTTGACTTCCTCGGGGATGCCGGCGGGCGCGGAGTAGCCGCGCGACGAACCGTTGACCACGTCGATGCCCTTCTCGCGGAGCGTGGGCACGTCAGGCAGCTTCTCGAAGCGCTTCTCGGCCATGATCGCCAGGGCGCGGAGGTTGCCGGCCATGATCTGAGGATAGACAAGGCCGATGTTGTTGAAGCTGGCGTCGATCTTCTTGCCCATCGCCGCCTGCCACGAGGGACCGTCGCCCTCGAAGGGAACGAGCTGGACCTTGAGGCCGGAAGCCTTCTCGAACATCAGCGTCGTGAAGAAGTCGTCGCCGCCCACACCCGAGTTGCCGACGGTGATCTTGCCGGGGTTGGCCTTGACCGCCTCGAGGAAGTCCTCAAGCGTCTTGTAGGGGCTGTCGGTCGCCACGACGATGATGCCGGGGTCGGTGACGACGTTCGCCAGCGGCGTGAGCTCCTTGATGTTGTACTTGATCGAGGGGTTCATGATGTAGTTGGTCTGGAGCATCGGCGTGTTGGTGATGGACAGCGTGTAGCCGTCCTTGCGCGACGACTTGCACAGCTGCGTCCAGGCGATCGCGCCGGTGGCACCGGGGATGTACTGGTTGACGAACGACTTGCCGAGCACTTTCTCAAGGTAAGGCTGGGTGACCTGAGCCAGAGCGTCGCTGCCGCCGCCGGCCTTGAAGCCCTGAAGCACGGTGATCTGCTTCGTGGGATAGGCCGCAAAAGCCGCAGAAGCCGCCAAAGCCGCGATCGCGGCCGCGCAGAACAGTTTCTTGCCAAGATTCATGTGAAAACGCCTCCTGTGTTCGTTTTTCAGCCCCGAATGGGGCTGTAAAGCCAAGACGGAAATGATACAATAGGGCGCGGAACCGGAACGTTTGTTGCACTGTATTCATTCTAACAAAGTTTATTAACCTGTAAACGGATTTTGAGCTTGTCGCATGACAATTTTTCACTTGTGACTTTTGTAACCGGCACATGGCCACGGAGAGGAGCGAACACGTTGGACCGCAGCCAGGAACTGTTTCTGAGCGTCATCAGGGAAGGCAGCTTCACAAAAGCCGCGGCGGCGGAATACATGTCGCAGCAGGCCGTGAGCGAACACATCCGCAATCTCGAGGAGCATTACGGCGTGCGCCTCTTCACGCGCAAGCCGAAGCTGGCGCTGACGGAAGAGGGCGAGATCCTGCGCCAGGCGCTCCTGCAGATCCGCAACAAGGAGCAGGACGTGCGTCTGCGCTTCGAGCAGCTCAGCCGCGGCGTCGTCGGCAGCATCAATCTGGGCATGAACAGCTCGCGCAGCACATATCTGATCCCCCAGTTCTTCACGGCGTACAAGCAGAAATTTCCCCACGTGTCGCTTTCGATCTACTCCGACGACACCGTCCACATGATCGAAAAGCTGAAACACGGCACGCTCGACATCATGTTCGGCATCAGCGCCGCGTTCGTACCCGATCTGGACTATCTGCACCTGATCGACGACACGATCTATTTCGTCGCCACGCGCCGCTTCCTGCGCGAACGTGCCGGCGCGGACGATGACAGCCTTGCCGCCTGGACAGCGGAGGCCGTGCCCGCGGAGGTGGTCGGCGCCGTGCCGGTGACGATGAACACCAAGCAGAGCACGCTCTCGGGACTGGTCACGTGCTTTCTGGATGAGAACCGTCTTGCGCCTGAAGTCGCCCTGCGCACCAGCAACTTCCACACGCATCTGGAGATGTGCCGCGCCCACCAGGTGGGCGCGTTCCTGCCGACCTGCATGATCCCCACGGTGATCGCGCTGAATCAGGCCTGTCCGCCCCAAGAACGGATGCTCGTGATGAAGCTGCCGTTCGATCAGAACCGTCTGCGCCTGCGCGTCGACTGCGTACTGCCCGGGGGCAGCCTCGCGGGCGGCGACGATCCGCTCGCCGCGCTGCCGCTGTTCAAAGCTACGTTCATCAGGATGCTCCGCCAAACCTGCCTGTCGTGCCGGAAGCAGGCCGATCAGTTCCTGGCCGGGCAGCAGCCGTAAATAAAGCAAAGACCTTTTTCTGGACAAGACAAAACTTGTGGGTTTTGTCTTGTTTTTTTTCGTTCGTTTGCATATCATCATGATGGGCGCGTTACAGGAATGAAACACTATCATACGTTCACGGAGGTTTTGCCAATGGCAACCGCACAACACCGCGGCAACATCGCCGACACGACGGAGGCCTACTACATCGGGCTGATGAACTCGTGCGGCTTCCGCAACAAGGATCTCGGCAAGCCGACGATCGCCATCGTCAACAGCTGGACCGACGCCAATCCCGGGCACAAGCCCCTGCGCGAGCTGGCGCAGTACGTGCGCGAGGGCATCTGGGCCGGCGGCGGCACGCCGGTGGAGTTCAACGTGCCCGCTCCGTGCGACGGCATGGCTCAGGGCGCGGGGATGCACGCCGTGCTCACGCAGCGCGACCTGATCTGCCGCTCCATCGAAGCGATGACCATCGCCCACGGCTTTGAAGGACTCGTCATGCTCTGCTCGTGCGACAAGATCGTCCCCGGCATGATCATGGCAGCTGACCAGATCGACCTGCCGACCATCTTCCTCACCGCCGGCGCGATGATGCCCTATCAGGACGGCGGCAACGTCTACGTCACCTGCGACCTGAAAGAGGCCATCGGCCAGTTCGGCAGCGGCAAGATCACGGAAGAGACGTTCCACCGCTGGGAGCAGTGCATGTGCGCTTCATCCGGCACCTGCTCGATGATGGGCACGGCCAACACGATGGGCACGTTCCTGGAGGCCACGGGCGTCGCACCCTACGGCGCAGCGACGATGCTCGCGTCCGACGCCGGCAAGGTGCGCCAGGCGCGCGACACGGGCGAGCGAATCGTCCAGCTCGTCAAAGAGGGCGTGTGCTTCCGCGACATCATGACGAAGGCTAACTTTGAAAACGGCATCAAGTACATCTCAGCCATCGGCGGTTCCACCAACGCCGCCCTGCACACGCTGGCCATCTCTCGGATGCTCGACATGCCGATCACGATCGAGGACTTCGACCGCCTCCAGAAGAGCGTGCCGTGCATCAGCAAGTACAAGCCCTCGAGCAAGTACAACATCACCGACTTCCACAACGCCGGCGGCGTTCCCGCCGTGCTGAAGACCATCCGCGACTACCTCGACCTCGACGTGAAAACCATTAACGGCTTCACGCTGCGTCAGTTCCTCGACACCGCACCGATCCACTGCGATCCGGCCGTCATCGGCACGGTCGAAAAGCCTCTCAGCGAAAACGGCTGCTTCTCCGTGCTGAAGGGCAACCTGGCCCCGCTCGGCGCCGTCGTCAAGAAGACCGGCGTCGATCCGAAGATGTACTACCACAAGGGCCCCGCCGTCGTCTTCAACTCCGAGGAAGAAGTGCGCGACTACATGCTCGCCGGCAGCGTCAAGCCCGGCTGCGTGCTCGTGATCCGCTACGAGGGCCCCAAGGGCGGTCCCGGCATGAGAGAGCTTTCCATCCCCGCGGCCATGCTCGTCGGCATGGGCCTGCACACCAGTGTGGCGATGATCACCGACGGCCGCTTCTCCGGCGCCACGCGCGGCCCCTGCGTCGGACACATCACGCCCGAAGCGTACGTCGGCGGCCCGCTGGCCTACGTCGAAAACGGCGACGAGATCGAGATCGACCTCAACGCCTGCACGATCAAGCTGCTCGTGGACGACGCGACGCTTGAGGAGCGCAAAAAGAACTTCAAGCCGCAGGACATCCACCCCGTCAAGGGCGTGCTCAAGTCCTACCGCGAGAAGGTCACCGGCGCCGATGAGGGCGCACTGTGGCTGTAAACAGAGCTCAAGCAAAGCGTTTTTAAATAGTACGATATCGCTCCGTGACGCGCCGGCGAAATGTTTCATGTGAAACTTTTTCGCCGGCGCGTTTTGCGTGTTGGCAAAAACCCGTTGTTTTGGTATACTGACCGCCGGACTTATTTTCCCTGATCAAAGAAGGTACGCAATACGATGTTCACCACCAAGACGCTGCTTCATGCGGCGCACACTTTTTTTGAGATCTTCGCCGAGCTGCTCGTGCTCTTCGGCGTCATCGGCTTTTTCGTGATCATGCTGCAGATCCTGATCTCGCCGGCACGCATCCGCCGCGCGCTCACCGCCCGCCGGCCCGTCGTCAGCGCCGCGCTCGGGGGACTGCTGGGCGTGGCCACGCCGTTTTGCTCGTGCTCGACGATCCCCGTGCTGATCGGCCTGCTCAAAAGCGGCGCACCGTTTTGCGGGGCAATGTCGTTCCTGATCGTCTCCCCCATCCTCAATCCCGCCGTCGTGACGATGATGGCCGCGTTTTTCAGCCCCGTCGCCGCCGCGCTCTATGCCGTCGTCACGTTCGCTTTCGGCGTCTCCGTCGGGCTGCTGCTCGACCGATCGGGCTTCGCGTCGCAGGTCAACCGCATCGGCTGGCGCGGCCAGCTTTCCTCCGGCATCCAGTGGCGCGAACTGGGCGAAACGTTCGCGCAGAGACTGCTGGAAGCCTGCCGGATCGCGCTGAGCGAAACGTGGCAGATGTTCCGCGCTGTCTTCGTCTGGCTGCTGATCAGCGCCGCCATCGGCATGTTCGTGCACGAGTTCGTGCCCCAGTCGCTGCTCGACTACCTGAGCAACGCCAGCGGCGTCTGGACGATCCCTCTGGCGGCTCTGGCTGGCATCCCGCTGCACATCCACGCCGATACGCTCATCCCCATCGCCAGCGCGCTCGTCTCGCGCGGCGTCTCTTCGGGCGTGGTCGTAGCGCTGATCCTGGGCGGCGCGGGGGCAAGCGTGCCGGAAGTGTCGCTGCTGTCTTCGATCTTCCGTCCCCGGCTGCTGGCCGCGTTCCTCGTCTCCGTTCTCTCCGTCGCGGTCATCACGGGCTGGATGTTCAACGCGCTGCTGTGACTTTTGTTCCATGTAAAACAAACGGGCCGTCCTGCGCTAAAAAATAACGCGGGACGGCCCGTTTTCGTTTTTTTTGCGGCCGCGTCACACACGGCCGCCGCCGATGATGTTGCGCATTGTGACGAACAGGCTTTCGTGCTCCACCGTGCTCACGTCGAACTTCATGATCGCGAAGACGGCCTGGATCAGGAAGCTGATGCCGAACACGGCGATCAGCGTGCCGATGCCGACTTTCGCGCCGCACAGCCAGCCGGTCAGCAGCGCGCCGCCTTCGATGAAGAAGCGGATCACGCCGACGGGCGTACGGGGGAAACGCTTGCACAGCGCCACCATCAGCGCGTCGCGCGGCCCGCAGCTGAGCGCGGCGCTGATGTAGAAATAGCTGCCGACCGCCAGCAGCAACTGCCCGCAGAGCAGCATCACGACGCCGGCGGGAAACGAAGTCATCACGGGCACCAGGCCGGAGCCGCGCAGCAGATCGGCCGTGGCGCCGACGATGTAGATGTCGAGCAGCGTCCCCAGCCCGATCTTTTCGCGCAGCAGCAGATCGATGAGCAGGATCACCACGCCCGATCCCTGGAGCACCGTACCGAAACTGAGGCCCAGCTTCGCGCCTACACCGATGCTGAACGCCTCCCACGCGCCGTAGCCGATGTTGGCCTGAATGTTGAAGCACGAGCCGCAGCCGAATATAAACAGTCCGAAAGCTGCCCGCGCGATTCGCCGCGGATAGTTCATGAGAAATCCCCTTCTTTTTGGAAAGATGCCGTTATGTTACCCCGCCCGCTCGCCTTTCGTCAAGCCGCCGTTGATTTTGTCCGAGGGCCGTGTCATAATCGGTCCGTTCACATTCATTCAGGGAGGTTTTGTCCATGAACACCGACGAACGCAACGTTCTCACGATGAAACGCTTTGAGACCGCGATCAACACCTGCGACGACGCGCTGGCCAACGAACTGATCGCGCCCGACGCGCCTTTTTTCACCCCCGTCTCGCCGCAGCCCCTGCACGGCGGCAAAGGCTACCTCGAAGTCGTGCGCTTCATGCGCGCCTCGTTCCCCGACGTGCAGTGGCACATGGAGGACATCGCCGCCAGCGACGGCAAAGCCGCGGTCTGGTGGACGTGCACGGGCACGCATTTGGGCGAGTTCATGGGGCACGCGCCGACAGGCCGGAAATTCTCGTTTTCGGTGATGAACTTCTATTATTTCAACGACGAAGGCCGCATCGTCCGCGACGTTGCCGGCGAAGGACTGGCCGGACTGCTCAAAGCGCTTGGGATCGTTTAGGCGGTACGTCTTGACTAATCCGGGCCCGGACTGATACCATTCCCCCGACAACAAGACTGAACAGGCCGTTCCCGATCGCGGGGACCGTGCCGGGCCGTTTTCGGCAGCGGGAACAAATCCGCGGGACAGTGAAAAAACTGCCTCCGCGGATTTTTCTATCCCCTGCGCAGGCCCATCAAAAGGAGACTCCCCCATGAAAAACGAATCGCCTTCCACCGCACGCAGCGCCGCGCGCGTTTCCGCCTTCTGCGCGGCCGGCAACTTCGCGCTGTCCGCTTTCAAGCTGGCAGCCGGCGTGATCGGACACTCCGGAGCCATGATCAGCGACGGCATCCATTCCGCCTCCGACGTGCTCGGCAGCCTCATCGCCGCCGGCGGCGTGAAAC
>JAEEUD010000310.1 GCA_016286835.1 Pyramidobacter sp.
CTCGAGCCACTCGGCAGCCTTCTGGTTGTCGATGTCGCGGTTCGCCTGTGCACCGGCCAAAGCGGCCTTCTTCACGAGAGCCTGCTGCTCGGGCTTGAGCGAATTCCAGCATCTTTTGCTCATCATGATGACGTTGGGCGAATAGGTGTGATGCGTCAGCGTCATGAACTTCTGGCTGTCGTAGAGCTTGAACGCAACGATGACGTTGAGCGGGTTCTCCTGACCGTCGATCGTGCCCTGCTGGAGCGCCGTCAGCGTCTCCGTCCAGGCCATCGGCACGGCGTTGGCGCCAAGGGCGCGGAACGTCTCGACGTAGACGGGGTTCTCCATCAGACGGATCTTCAGGCCCTTCATGTCATCGGGACGGGCCACCGCATGCTTGCTGTTGGTAAGGTCGCGGAAGCCGCGCTCGCCGTAGGCGAGGCCGACCCAGCCGGCTTTGTCCATGCGCGCCAGCATGTCCTGTCCGACCGCTCCGTCAAGGACCTTGTAGGCGTGTTCCTCGTCACGGAACAGGAAGGGCAGGTCAAAGACGCCGAACTCCGGCATGAAGTTGATGATCGGACCGCCGGTAACGATGGCCATGTCCACCACGCCCATACGGATGTTCTCCAGAAGCGTGCGCTCATCGCCGAGCTTCGCGTTCGGGAAAATGGTAATGCTGAGTTCACCGTTGCTTTCTGCTTCCACGACTTCCTTGAGCTTCAAAGCCGCGACATGGAACGAATCCTGCTCGTTGACGACATGGGCCAGGCGAAGTGCGCGCGCATACGCGGCGCCGGTAATCGACAGGCTCACCATCACACAAGCGACAACTAAACTGCGAAACTTCGACTTCATTTCCTTTTCCTCCTTCTCCGGCTCCGTGCCGGAAAGATTAAAAACAGGCGTGCTTCGTAAACGCGCCTTCTGTGAATTTTAAATGCGCGTTTGATAATTTTCAAGGTTACTTCCATTAAGTTATTCTTTCGCGTTTAAAAACGCCGAAGTTCTATAAAGTGAACTCATTTATGTGCATTTTTCTAAAAATAAGCTGCCCGGACCAGGCAATAAAAATCGCCCGTCTCCGCGTTCGGGAAACGGGCGAAAACATATCGTTTTCTTCTGACAAAAATGCGCTTCTGTTTCATGATAATCTGAGCAAAACCGAGTTCAGCGCGCCAGGCGATAACGGTTCGTGGGACGGCCGATCTTCTGATATTCGAGTTCGAGAACGCATTTCTTCTGAGCGACAAGAAATTCCAGATAGCGACGGGCCGTGATGCGCGACACATCCAGCTCGCGCGCCGTCTCGATCGCCGAGAGCGGCGTCGGCGAGCGCGACAGCAGGGCCACGACCTGTTCGAGCATCTGCGGGTTCAGCCCCTTGGGAAGATGCTCCTCCGCGTTCTGCTCATCGCGCTGTTTTTGCAGAAGGAAGTCCAGTTCTTTCTGATCGATCTGCGCTGCGCCGCGGTTGAGACGAGTTTCCAGCTGCTCAAATGCCCGCAGCGACGTCTGGATGCGTTCGAACACGAACGGCTTGATGATGTAATCGAATGCCCCGGCTTTGAGCACGGCGTTCACGGTGTTCGTGTCGCGCGAGGCGGAAACGACGATGACGCCGACGGTCCCGTTCGTCTCACGGATCTTTTGCAGCGTCGTCACGCCGTCCATGCCGGGCATGAAGATGTCGAGAATGACGAGGCGCACTTTATGCCGGCTCAGGAACTCAAGCGCCTCACGGCCCCCGGAAACAACGCCGGCAACGACGAACCCCGGGATCTCGGCGATGAACTGCCGGTGCACGGCGGCGACCATTGGGTCGTCCTCGACGATGAGCACGTCTATCGGTTCTGCCATTTTCGCAAAAACCTCCTCTGTTATTTATGCTGATCTGTCTTTTCGGGGATCGGGATCGTCACGGTGAATTCGGTGTACTCTCCCGATGCGTAATCGACGGCAATGTCGCCGCCGAGGGATTCGACGATGGAATTGACGCTGTACAGGCCGTAGCCCGACGGGTTCTCCTTGGTGCTGAACCCCTTGTCGAAAAGGTGTTCGGCGACCTCGTCGGTCATCGTCCCGGCATTGTCGCGCACGAGGATGAAGATCCTCCCCGACTCATCGTACATCGCCAGCGTGATCTGGGAATCCGCCGTCACGCCCTTCTCCAGCAGCGCTTCGATCGCGTTCTGGAGCAGATTGCCGACGATGATGACCAGCGACCTGTCGGCGATCTCGGCGCTGTGGTCGGCGCAGAAGCTCTCGGGATCAAGCACGAATTTGATGTGTTGCTCGCGGCACAGTCCCGCCTTGCCCATGACGATGCCGCACACGGCAGCATTTTTGATGCGCTCGGTCATAAACGTCTGCGCCGTCTGCGACGATCCTGTCTCAGCTGCGATGAACTCGACGGCACGGTCGTACTGACCCAG
>JAEEUD010000311.1 GCA_016286835.1 Pyramidobacter sp.
GGTTCCGCCGCCCGCTTTTGCAGCAACGATCAGCTTGACCGTGTCCGAAGGCCACTCGGCCGCGAATGCCGCGCCGCTGAGAGCGCAAGCCAATACCAGAGCGAAAAACATCGAACTGAAACGTTTCATTCTTTTCATTCCTCCCGCTTCGATTTGATAAAGACGCATGAAGATATCTCTTCACGCTGTCTTAAATATAGCAAAGAAAAGGCACAAAAGAAAATGAATAATTTTTAGAAAATCATGAAAAATTTTCATGATATGGTCATAAAATTACCGTCCGAAATGTAAAGACGGCTTGGAAACGATCATTCATTTTGGCTGTCCTGAAAGATCCGTATCAGCGCCTGTTCAGGCACGGAGAGATAACGGTCACGCCGCATGGCGATCGCGGAGCGGAACTTGTACGGCGCTTCGGCGTCGATGGAATAGTAGTTGAGGCGGAACTGCTCGCCTTCGCGGCGGGCTTCGGCGATCGATGGCGTGATCGACACGCCGAGCCCGTGCCGCACGGCGTTGAAGATCTGGCTGAGGTTGCCGATGTTGAGCGCGATGTTGGGAACGACGCCGCGCCTGTGAAAAAATGTGTCGATCAGCGTGCGCGTGTGCTGTACCGGCGAGGGCATGATGAACGGCTCGTTTTTCCACAGCTCAAAATCAAGATAGGGAAAGCGGCTGTTCAGGTTCGGCACGGCAAGCCGTTCCAGCGCATGGCCGGCGGGGACAGCCAGCACCATCTCCTCCGGACTGAGATCGACATAACGCAGTTCGTCACTGAACAGATCGACGTCGTTGTAATTGCACAGCGCCATTGCCAGTTCGCCGCTGTGCACCTGTCTCAGGAGTCTGCGTGTGTTGCCCTCATAGATATCGACGACGACTTGTGGATACTGTGTGCGAAAGCGCGGCATGATGCCGCTCATGAAAAAATCGGTACGCCCCATCGGCACGCCCAGCGCGATCTTACCTGCACGGGACATGCTGATGTCGCGCATCTCGTTCACCATCTGTTCATGCAGAGACAGGATCTGACGGGCCTTTTCCACGCAGCGTTCTCCTGCATAGGTAGGGATGAACTGTTTGCCGACCCGTTGAAAAAGCCGGACACCGAGGCTTTCTTCCATACGCTGAACATACTTGCTCAGGGCCGGCTGCGAAACGAAAAGGCTGGCGGCAGCTTTGGAAATGCTGCGCTGATTGGCAATTTCGATGATGTACTCAAAATCCCTGACGTTCATAGGATACGCCTCCCTGAACGCTATTGTACCGCGGCGGTCGTTTTCTGGCGAATAATAGGAACTGATACGGTGTTATAATAAATACATGAAAAGGAGAGTGACATCATGCCGGTCGTTGATTTTGAAAACGTGAAGAGCCACGGCGGCGCATTTGGTCCCGCAGCGCTCGAAGCCCAGCTGGAAGAGGCGCGTAAGGGCTATGAAAAGCTGATTGCAAAAGAAGGGGAGGAGAGCGAACGGGCGAATTCGGCGCGCGGCGCGCTGGCAGAAGTGCTGTTCGCCCTCAGGCGTTACGATGAGGCTCTGGAGCATTGGGAAGGCGTGACTCAGCGCAACATGGCGCTGTACGGCAAGGACGACGAGCTGACGCTGGAAGCTGCCGAGTACCTGGCGCTGTGTCTTGACCGCATCGGGCGGAACGAAGAGGCGCTCGACGTGTGCGATCAGTTCGGCCTCGACGAAGACATTCTGGACGGGCGCGAGTAGCCTAGGATGATCGAAGGAGGCGTTTTTGATGAAAAGAAGTGTTTTGTGCGGTGCGGTCACACTGGTGCTGGCGTGCGCAGCCTTTGCGGCCGATCCGGTACGTCTGCCCGAGCCCGCTAAAAACGGCGGAGCCGCTTTGCTTGACTGTCTGAGCGCGCGCCGTGCCGGACGCGTGTTCAGCGGTAAGGCCCTGAGCGGGCAGGAACTGTCCGATCTGCTCTGGGCGACAGGCGGTGTCAGCAGCGGCGACGGCAAGCTCACTTATCCCACGGCGCAGGATGTGCGCGACATCGTGATCTATGTGTTCACGGAATCGGGCGTGTCTCGTTATGACGCGGGCGCCAACGCTCTGGTGCCGGTCCTTTCCGGAGACCATCGCGGGGAAACCGGGAAGCAGCCGTTTGCTGCGAACGCATCGGTGGATCTGGTCTACGTGCAGGACCGTTCCTGCTGGAGCAGGACGAAGACGCCGCCCGAGGCGATCGTTCAGCTTGGCTACGCTCATGCCGGCGCGGCCGCGCAGAACGCTTCGCTGTTTGCTGCCGCAAAGGGCTGGAGTTCTGTAGTGCGCGGCTCGGTCGACCGTGCCGGCGTCGCCCGGCTGCTCGGCCTGAGCGATACGCAGCATGTGCTGCTGGCGCACTCGATCGGTCCTCGACCGTAAAAGACCGAAGCGCACCTGCATGCTCTCCG
>JAEEUD010000025.1 GCA_016286835.1 Pyramidobacter sp.
GAAAGTAGCCGACAGCGCTGAGCGAGCGACCCGAAAAACGGCAGGATGGATGGCCAGCAGCGGTTCATGCCGGTAGATGTAGACCACGCAGGCCGTGGACGAGACCAGCTGCGACAGCACCGTCGCCAGCGCCGAGCCGCGCACGCCGAGGCCGCATTTGCCCACGAAAAACAGGTTCATGGCGATGTGCAGGCACGATGCGACCACCTGGAACACGAACGGCACGCGCGAGTTGCCGACGCCGCGCAGAACCGACGCGAAATAGTTGTAGAGGAATGAGAAGATCAGGCCGACAAAGACGATGTTGAGATACCGCATCGTCTCGTCGTGAAGCTCGGCTGGCACCTTCGTCCACACGAGCACGCTGCGCGCGCCGAACAGACACAGCGCCGTGAGGAAGAGCGTGAAACAGACGCCGAAGATCAGAGACGCGGCCGCCGCTTCATGAAGCTTTTTGCGGTCGCCGGAACCGAACTCCTGCGCGATCAGTACTGAGATGCCCGTACAGCCGCCGTACAGGAAGAAGACGACCACGAACAAAATCGGCGAGGCGACACTGACGGCCGCCAGCGAATGAGCCCCGAGGAAACGCCCGACGATGATCGCGTCAACGGTCACGTAGAGCTGCAAAAACAGGTTGCCGATGATGATAGGCAGCGCGAATAGAAAGATCGACGAGCAGACGCCGCCTGTCAGCATCCGCTTTTTCGGGTCCGTTTTCGTTGCCTCTCCGCCTGACTGGTTTGTGTTCAACACGGCCGGCCTCTAGCGGCGGAACTGGCCGTTGCCGCGGATGCGGAATTTCGTGCTGGTGAGCTGTTCGATGCCCATCGGTCCGCGCGCGTGCAGCTTCTGCGTGCTGATGCCGACCTCGCAGCCAAGGCCGAACACGCCGCCGTCGGTGAAACGCGTCGAAGCGTTGACGTACACGGCCGCAGCGTCCACAGCATCCAGGAAACGCTCCGCTTCGGCGTAGTCGCGCGTGATGATGCTTTCGGAATGCTTCGTGCCGTATCTGGCGATGTGCTCCAGCGCTTCGTCAAGCGACGAGACCACCTTGATCGAGACGATCAGGTCAAGATATTCCGTGCCCCA
Organism: Pyramidobacter sp.; assembly: GCA_016286835.1. GTDB lineage: Bacteria > Synergistota > Synergistia > Synergistales > Dethiosulfovibrionaceae > Pyramidobacter. The sequence goes on from JAEEUD010000025.1 coordinate 1,096, forward strand.
GTCATCTTCCGTAGCCGGCTTCATCTCGAACAGCTCGCAGGCTTTCTTGTCGCCGCGAAGCTCGACGCCGTGCGCTTCCAGAGCAGTGCAGACAGCCGGAAGCAGCGCCGGCGCGCAGTCCTCGTGGAACAGCAACGTCTCGACAGCATTACATGCCGAAGGCTTCTGACACTTGGCGTTGACGGCGATGGGCACGCACATCTCGGGATCGGCCGAGGGCGCGAAATAGATGTGGCACACGCCGTCGCCGGTCATGATGTAGGGAACTTTGCAGTGTGCCTTCACGGCCGCTTTCAGGCCGGTGCCGCCGCGCGGAACGAGCACGTCAAGGTCTTCAAGCTCCATCAGCGCGGTCGTGAACTCGCGGCCGTTGAAGTCGAGCAGCTGGATGCAGCCGTCGGGCATCCCCTCGGCCAGCGCTGCCTCGTTGAGGATCTTCGCGATGATGCGGTTGGAGTTCACGGCTTCGCTGCCGCCGCGCAGGATCACGGCGTTGCCGGATTTCAGGCACAGTGACGCGGTGTCGGCGGTGACATTGGGGCGTGATTCGTAGATCACGCCGATCACGCCAAGCGGCACGCGCACCTGGGAAATCTCCAGCCCCTCAGGACTGATGTGACTGCTCACGCCGCGGCCGATCGGATCGGGCAGCGCGGCCACCTCTTCGATGCCTTTGGCCATGCCCTCGATCTGCTTGTCGTCAAGCGTCAGGCGCTGCACCATGGCCTTGTTCAGGCCCTCGGCTTCCGCTTCGGTCACGTCGAGACGGTTGGCCTCAAGAATTTCCGCCTTGTGCGCGCGCAGCTCCGACGCCATCGCGCGCAGAGCCGCGTCCTTGGCTCCGCTTGTCGCCAGCGCCAGTTCCGCCGCCGCGCGGCGGGCCTTTTGCCCCATTTCATGTAGGATCAACGATACATCCATGTTTGTCAGCCTCGTTTCGTTTCCGGTCAAAACCGGTCAAAAATCACAGCACCGTGAGATTGTCGCGGTGGATCGCTTCGTCAAAATCGCGCGCGCCGAGAATGCTTTCAAACTCGTCGCTGCGGCGGCCCATGATCTTCCTCAGATCGCGGGAATCGTAATTGGTCAGACCGCGGGCGATCTCGCGTCCCTCCGGATCGAGCACGGCGACGAGACGTCCGGCCTCGAAATCGCCGTTGACGGCCGTGATGCCCTTGGCCAGCAGACTGCCGCCGCGTTCCACAAGCGCCGCCGCCGCACCGGAATCCACCGTCACCGACTCGAACGGGCGGTTGGCGGCGATCCACTGTTTGCGCGCGTGACGGCGCTCGACCGGCGGAAGGAACAGCGTGCCCAGCCTTTCTCCGTCAAGCAGACGGTGCAGCACGTCCTTCTCCGCGCCGGAGGCGATCACCAGCGGGATCCCCGCGGGAAGCACCACGTCAGCAGCGGTGATCTTGGTGTACATGCCGCCGGACGAAAGCGAACTGCCCTTCGTGCTGGAATTGTCACGGATGTTCTGCGACACGGCACTGACTTCGTGCAGCAGCTTCGCGTCGGGGTGCGTGCGCGGATCGGCATCGTACAGACCGTCGATGTCGGAAAGGATGATCAGCAGGTCGGCCGAAGCGGCACAGGCGACGAGGGCCGAGAGCGTGTCGTTGTCGCCGAATTTCAGCTCGTCCACTGCGATCGTGTCGTTCTCGTTGATGACCGGGATCACACCCAGCTCGGCAAGCGCGTGCATCGTGTTGCACAGGTTGAGATAGCGGCTGCGGTCGTTGAATCCCACGCGCGTCAGCAGCACCTGCGCGGCCGTGCAGCCGTACTCGGAAAAGATCTTCTCGTACATCTGCATCAGCAGTCCCTGCCCCACGGCGGCCAGCGCCTGCTTGACGGGCAGGCTCGTCGGCTTTTCAGTGAAGCCCAGCCGTCCCATGCCGGCAGCGACCGCGCCCGACGAGACGAGGATCACGTCCAGCCCGCGGTTGTGCAGATCAGCCAGCTCGCGGCAGAGCCGGTCCATTTTCTGAATGTCGAACTTGCCGTTTTTGTGCGTGATCGAACTGGTCCCGACTTTGACGACCACCCGCCGGCAGTTTTTCAAATCGCTGCGTTCCATCGCAATAGACCTCCATGCGGAGAAATTCCAATTTTCTTTAAGAAAACGAATGTGCTTATTTTAGCACAACTCACGCACGTCGTCGCGTCGAACATTTTTCTTCTTTTCGGTATGACAAAACGCTCCTTTTCAGATATACTAGAGTGACGTCTGAGCAAAAGGAGGAAATGCGAATGAGCGCCGCGCGTTTCAGAAAAGCCCGTGTGTCCCGCGAAGACTGCGTCTCCTGCGGAGCGTGCGCCAAAGTCTGTCCCAAGGGCGCGATCGCCGTCTGGCACGGCCTGTACGCAGTCGTGGACGAGCAGCGCTGCATCGGCTGCGGCAGGTGTGCGAACGAATGCCCGGCCGGGATCATTTCCATGGCGGAGGCCTAACGATGAAAAAGCACTGGTACGACTATCTCTGGATCGCCGAGATCGTCTATTTCATGCTGGGCCTGTTCAACATCCTTTTCGCCTGGCTGGGACTGGTCAACATGATGCTGCCGCTCGGCATCGCGCTGTTCGGAGGCCACAAGTTCTTCTGCAACCACATCTGCGGCCGGAGCCAGCTTTTCACGCTGCTGGGCGGCCGGTTCGGGCTCTCGCGCCGCAAGGCGCCGCCGCGTTTTCTGTACAGCAAGGCGTTCCGCTGGAGCTTCCTGATCTTTTTTTGCGCCATGTTCGGCGCCATGCTCTGGAATACTTGTCTCGTCTTTAACGGCTCGCGCGAACTGCGTCAGGCCGTGACGCTGCTGTGGACGTTCCGGCTGCCCTGGCACTGGGCATATCATGGCGGCACAGCGCCGTGGATCGCGCAGTTCGCGTACGGCTTTTACAGCGTCATGCTCACCTCGACCGTGCTCGGTCTCATCACGATGGCCCTGTTCCGGCCGCGGTCGTGGTGCGTATACTGTCCGATGGGAATGGCGACGCAGCTGATCTGCACGGCCAAAGAAGCGCCGCCTGAGAAAAACTGAATCATTACAGGAGGATCAATCACAATGAAACCTATTGAGATCACTCGTGATAACTTCACCGAAGAGGTCGCCAACAGCCCCGTGCCGGTGCTGATCGATCTGTGGGCTCCGTGGTGCGGCCCCTGCCGCATGATGTCACCCGTCATCGACGAGATCGCCGAAAGCGCCGAAGGCTTCAAAGTCGGCAAGGTCAACGTGGACGAACAGATGGAGATCGCCGCCTCGCTGCGCGTGCGCAGCATCCCCACGCTGGTCGTGTTCAAAAACGGCGAAGTCGCCGCCAAGTCGATCGGCGTCCAGTCCAAAGAAGAGGTCCTGAAGCTGCTCGACGCGTAAGCGCCGGCTTATGATAATCCACGCCGAATCGAGGCGATCACCATAACCGTTTCTGCAAAAAAGAAATCCCCGACAGCGCCGAAAACGCGTCCCAAACGGCGGCGTTTTCTCGTCCCCAAGATCTTCGCCGTGCTGCTGGCCGTCATCGCCAGCATCCCCGCGCTCCTGATCTGGGGCGGCCCTGTCGTCACGGACACCGTGTCGTGGGGCGCGAAAAAGTACCTTGCCACGCTCGGGCATCTGCGCGTGTCGTTCGACCGTTTTTCCGGCAGCCCCTTTGAGGGCTATGAACTCACCGGCCTTCGTGCCGGCGACGCCAAAAATCAAAATATCGTCGCGGCGTCGCGGCTGTTCTTCGCGATCGACCCCGAACAGAGCTGGAAGCTGAAAAAACTCGTCTTCCGCGCTGCGGCCGACGGCGTGCGCGTGAACGAGGACGAACTGCCTCGTCTGGCCGAAGCTGCGGGCAAGGACTTCCCTCCTTCCCCGGAGAAAAAGCCGGACAGCACCCCGTTTGAGCCCCTGGCTCTGATCGTGCCGCAAAGCGTCACCGCGGCCGACTGGCAGGGCAAAATGCAATGGCGGCTTGATCAATTCGCCCTCGCTCAGCCCGATCCGACCGAGACCACCTATTCCGTCGATCTCAGCGCCGCGTACCAGAAAGAGCCGATCAAACTCGAAGGCAAAGCGGGACTTACCGCCGCAGGAATGCCCGAATGGCTCGCGATGCGCGCCCGCGCCCTTTCCAGCGACATTTCCGTCAACGCGACGCTGAAAGACGGTCTTGTGACGCTGAAAAAGATCGAAGGATCTTTGTTCTCGTCTCCCGTCTCCGGCTCGGCCGAAGCGGACACGGGCAAGAAAGACCTGCCCCTTCGCGCCGACCTGACGCTGAAAAAGATCGACCTGGCGCCGTTGCGCCGCTGGGTCCCCGAGCTGGGGCCGAGCGCCTTCGACGGACTTGAACTGCACATCGCCGGCAGCGCGGCAGCACCGCGCGGCAAGGCTGTGCTGAAAAACGGGCACGTCACCTGGCAGAAGTACAAAGCCAGCGAGATCGGCGGCACCGTCGAACTCGACGGCAAAAAAGCCGATCTCGATATGTCGGCGCGTTTCCTCGGCTCACTCGTCTCCGCCAATGGAACGGTCGGCCTTACCGGCGACAAGGCTTTGGCGCTGAAAGCCGGTCTTTCGCCGCTTGCGCTCAAGAACCTGGCGCAGATTTTGCCCGATCTGGCAAGCGCCGAACTTGACGGCAGCGTCTCCGCCGCCGCCAGCATCACCGGCACGGCGAACGCGCCCAAAGTCGCGCTCACCCTCAATTCTCCCCGCGTCAGCGCCATGAAGCAGTACGAAGTGAACGACATCGGCCTCAAAGCCGTCGCCACGCTCAAGGAGATCGTGTTCGAGCATCTCTCCGCGCGCGCTTTCAAGGGCACTTTGCAGGCCCAGGGCAAAGTCGGCATCGCCGGCAAAACTCCCACGCTCGACCTCGACGGCGCCATTCGCCGCCTTGACCTCGGCAGCGTCGTTCCCGGCGGGACCGTCAAGGGCACCCTGGACGGCAACTTCCACCTCGACGGCACCGCCGCCAGGCCGAAGATCACGCTCGACACCAGCATCAACAAGATCGACGCGGGCCAGTTCGGCGCGAAAAACATCGCCCTCACCGTGAACGGCAGCGAAACGCTGAACGTCCAGGTCAAAGGCCAGACCAAGTACAACACCGCCTTCGGCGGTGGCGGGACCGTCGGCCTGCCCCTGAACGGCCGCAAGTCCTCGCTCAACCTGCGCTTCAAGCTTGACGAGATGAAACTGACCGAGTTGCTGCCCAACACGATGAAGTTCGCCGGCGCCATCGCCGCCGACGTGATCGTCAAAGGCAGCTTCGAGAAGCCCGACGTCAGCGCCGAACTGCACGGCAAGGAGATCACCGCGAGCGGCTACACCGTTCACGATCCGTTCGCCCGTGCCGTGCTGAAAGGCAAGCGCGCCGACGTAGAAGCGTCGATCGCCATGGGCGACAAGCGTCCCGGCGTGACCGGCTTCGTCGATTTTGCCAAAGGCCTGAAAGCCGTCTTCGACGCCAAAGCCGTCGACGTTCAGGCAGCTTCCGCCCATCCCAGTCTGAAAGGCGTGCTGGACGGCCGCTTCTCGCTTGCCGCGCACGCGGAAGTCAATGACAAAGGCCCGAGCGTCAAGGGTGAACTCACATCACCGCGCCTTTCGGCAAGCGGCGCGCGCGTCGAAGACATCCGCGTCCCGTTCGTCTTTGCCAGTAACAACATCAGCGTTCCCGACGGAACGTTCACCCTCGGAGGCGGCAAGCTGCACCTCAACGCCAACGGCCGCGTCGACAAAGGCACATACACCTTCGCGCTCGAAGGCGGCGGCATCGACCTCCACAAGCTCACCGTCCCCATGAACATCCCCGCCAAGGTCAACGGCTCGGCCTCCCTCAAGTTCGACGGATCGGCCCGCACCGGACTGACTACGATCATGCGGGGCAACGGACGGCTGAAATTCAAAAACATCGTCGTCGATCAGTACCCCGCCCAGCTCACCGTCAGCGGCAAAGACCCGTTCAAGATCCAGCACGGCAACGTGTTTTTCAACGTCAACGACGGTGAAGTGAACATCATGCCCGGCAGCGCCATCTCCGCCTGGCCCAACGACAAGCTCTATCACTTCGTGTCGTTCTCCGGCCTCGCCTGGCGTGCCGACCGCGTCCCGCCCAAGCTCGATCCCGCGCTGATGCCCAAGGACCTGGCCACGAGCGCCGGCAAGATGTATCACATGTTCATCAACGGCTCGATCAACGTGCGCGTCATCAACGGCTTGCTCGGCGGCCTCGGTGCCGTCATCCAGGCCGGCGCAGCCGGAAATTTGTCCACTCAGAGCATCGCTTCCAACTTTTTGCAGAAGTTCATCGGCGGCGCCGTCGCCACACAGGTTCGCGACGTGGACATCGAAGTTTCCGGCGAGGATTACAGCGACGTGAAAGTCAACAAGCTCAAATTCAGCGGCGAAGGCAGCTACGCCGACGTCGCCACCACCGACTGGACCGAAGAGAGCTCGTCGCAGAAACAGTATCAGCGCTACTCGCTCAGCTATCCCCTGCCCGTAGGCCCCGATCCCGCAAAGATCAAGCCCAAGGAAAAACGCCGCGGCAAAAAACGCTGATAAAAATCAGGAGCCTCGTTCCCGACACATGGGAACAGGCTCCTGATTTTTTATCCGATCTTCGCGAACGCCCTTTTGCGCACCACGAAATACGCCGCCATCATCATCACACTCGTCAGCACCCAGGAAACGGGATAGACGCACATCAGCGCCACGAACGTGCCCCAGCGCCGGAAGAACGTCCACAGCCAGACGAAGCGGAACAGACACGTTCCCACCACCGTGATCACCGCCGGCACCATCGCGTGCCCCAGCCCTCGCAGAGCCGCGCCGGCCACGCCGAACGGCACCGACACCGCCGACCACAGCAGCACATAACGCAAACGCGCCATCGCGAACGGCAGAACCGCCGGATCGACCGTGAACAGCGCTATCAGGGGCGAACGGAACAGCCAGCTCAGCGCGATCGCCGACGATTTCAGCAGCAGCGCTGCCCCCATCCCCAGCCAGAAGATCCGCCGGCAACGCTCCGCTTTTCCAGCGCCGAAATTCTGACTGGTGAACGTCGTCACCGCCTGACAAAAAGCGTCCGTGAGCATGAACGTGATGAACTCAAAGTTCAGTGCCGAAGCCGATCCCGCCACAGCCGCCGAACCGAAACCGTTGACCGCCGTCTGGATCGCCACGTTCGAGAGAGAGAACATCATCCCCTGCAAACCCGCCGGCGCACCGATGGAAACGATCCCCCGCAGCTCCGCAAGATGCAGCCGCAGCCTTGCAATAGAAAGCCGAATCAGCGGCTCCTCATGAAACAAAAACCACATCACCAGCGACGAACTGATCACGTTCGACGCCACCGTGGCGATCGCCACCCCCGCAACGCCCAGATGGAACACGATCACCAAGATCAGATTCAGGATCACGTTGCACACGCCTGCCAGGAACAGACAGTACAGAGGCCGCCGGCTGTCGCCCTTGCTGCGCAGGATCGCCGAGCCGAAGTTGTACAGCATGATGAACGGCACGCCGAGGAAATAAATGCGCAGATACAGCGTTGCCAGGTCGATCACGTCGTGCGGCGCTTCCATAAACTCCAGCATCGGCCGCGAACACACCTGCCCGAAAAACAGCAGGAACGCCCCGCTCGCCAGAGCCACCACGATCGACGTGTGCACAGCCTTTTGCACGCGCTCCGTCGCGCCCTGGCCGATATATTTGGCGATACACACGTTCGTGCCGATCGAAAGCCCCACGAACAACCCGATCAGCAGATTGATCGTGGCGTTGTTGCTCCCCACCGCCGCCAGCGCCTGACGGCTGGCAAAACGCCCCACCACAGCGATATCCGCCGCGTTGAACAGCTGCTGCAAAACCGTGCTCACTGCCAGCGGCAGCGCAAACAGCACCATCTTTCCCAGCAGCGGCCCGTTGAGCATGTCGATCCTGTATGAACCCCTTGCAGAAAAACCAGCCATTTCGCACCTCGTCATGAAATAGAGTAAATCTATCAGAATTCGATATGATTATAGCACGATGCCCCATTTTGCCGATCAATCTTCATCATATAAAACTTACTCTTACGTCTGCTATATATTTCAAGACAAATTCTTCTTTGCACAATAATTTCGATGTCCTAATGTTTTTTCGTACACGATGAAAAGATTGTCCACGCTGTATGGACATAAAGGCTGCAACTGCATACTCCCATGACTAATCCGGGCAGAAAAAGCCGGGCTGCCCTTACGGACAGTCCGGCTTTTGTTTTGCATATTGATGTGTGATTACTCGTCCAGCTTGAAGTTGCCGAACAGGTCGCCCAGGGAGACGCCGATGTCTTCGCTGACGCTGGCGTTCTTCTCGCCGCCTTCGCGACGACGGCCCTTGGCGGGACGGTCGCCCTTGGGGGCACCTTCGCGGCGGGGCGCACGCTCACCGCGCTCGGGGGCGTTCTTGGCGCGCTCGGCGGCCTTCTCGCCGGCCTCGATGGCGCTGATGCTCAGGCGGATGCGGCGCTCGGCGGGGTTGACCTCGAGCACGCGGGCGGTGACTTCCTGGCCTTCCTGAAGCACGTCGCCGGGCTTCTCAACGCGGTGTGTGCTGAGCTGGCTGATGTGGATCAGGCCCTCGACGCCCTTCTCGATCTCGACGAACGCGCCGAAGTCGGCAAGGCGGACGACCTTAACCTGGATGTCCTGGCCCTTGGTGTAGCGCTCCTCGACGCCCTTCCAGGGATCGTTGAGCTGCTTGTAGCCAAGGCTCATGCGCTTCTTCTCGGGGTCGATGTCAAGCACGACGGTCTCGACTTCCTGGCCCTTGCGGATGACTTCGCTCGGGGTCTTGATGCGGCTCCAGCTGAGGTCGCCGATGTGGATGAGGCCTTCGATGCCGGGCTCGACTTCGACGAAAGCGCCAAAGTCGGTGACGTTGGTGACGACGCCCTTGGTCTGCTGGCCCTTCTGCCAGCGCTCCATGACGGTGTCCCACGGATCGCCCTGGGCCTGGCGGATGCTGAGGCTGATCTTGTTGTGCTCCTGATCGATGCCGATGACCTTGACCTTGACTTCGTCGCCCTTCTTGTAGGTCTCGCGCTTCTTGGAGCTGCGCTGCCACGAGATCTCGCTGACGTGGACGAGGCCGTCCATGGGGCCGACGGTGACGAACAGGCCGAAGCTGGTCTGGCTGTTGACAACGCCGTCAAGGATGTCGCCGACGTGGACTTCTTCGTAGAACTTGGCGCGCGAAGCGGTCAGTTCTTCGTCAAGCAGGCTGCGGCGCGACAGGACGAGGCGGCGCTTGCGCTTGTCCTTCTCGAGCAGGCGGACGGTGAACTCCTGATCGACGAAGCGGCCGGGGTTGACGCCGCGGCCTTCCTCGGCAAGGTGGGAGATCGGGATAAATCCTTCAAGGTTGAAGCAGTTGACCATAAGGCCGCCCTTGACGGTGCGGACGCCCTTGACGGTGATCACATCGTTCTCGGCCGCCTTGGCTTCCATCTCGGCCCAGCGGCGGTCGAACTCGCATCTCCAGCGGTTGACGACGAGCTGAGCTTCTTCGCCGTCGCGCTTGCTGGCGATCTGCACTTCGATCACGTCGCCGACTTCGGGAGCGGGCTTGTCGCCCACGAGAACGTGGTGCGTCCACTCGCGCTCGGGCAGGAATCCTTCGCACTTGTATCCAACATCAACAAGCCAGCCTCCGTCGACTTTGCCGACGACGGTGCCCTGCATGACCTTACCGCGGCTGAAATCTTCCTGCGCGGCGTCATACTGGGCAAGAAGAGAGGCCATATCGCTGGGCTCTTCTTCCACCGCTGCCTTGACAGCTTCCGTTGCTTCAACCTGGTTCTTCATTTCTTCACTCATTACTGACATCCCCCTGACGTCCTGCGATCTCTTCGATCGCTCTGATTGATTGATCGATCAGCCAGTCGGGCGTGCTCGCCCCGGCTGCGACTCCGATGCTCTTTTTGCCGTTCAGCCACGTTTCGTCAAGCTCGCCGGCGTGCTCGATGCGCTGCGCTGGGCAGCCGGAATCGCGCGCGATGCGGCACAGTTTGGCGGTGTTGGCGCTGTCGTGCCCGCCGATGACGATCAGCCCTTCGGTCTTCGCGGCAAGTTCCGCGACGGCCTGCTGGCGTTCGCGTGTAGCATGACAGATGGTGTTGAACACTCGGAGTTCGTCAGCTCGCCCTACGGCCGCCTGCGCGACCTCGGCGAGGAGTCGATGCTGCTGGGTGGTCTGTGAGACCAAGCCCAACTTTGGAATTCTACCAGACTTTTGAATTATTGTCGAGTTCAAAAATGCAGAAACCGAAGAAATAACAGTCGCACTTCCTCTGACATAACCGAGTATTCCGGCAACTTCCGGGTGTTTTTCATCGCCGAGGATCAAAACATGGTAGCCGGCGTCAGAGAGTTCGCGCGCACGGGTCTGCACGACGCGCACGAACGGGCAGGTGCCGTCGATGATCGTCGCGCCTTTGCGTTCCAGCCGTTCGATCACGGCCGGGGCGACGCCGTGGGCGCGGATAAAGGCAACGGCACCTTCGGGCACGGTCTCTTCGTTTTCGACGACGAGCAGGCCCTTGGCGCGCAGGCGCTCCACTTCCTGGGGGTTGTGGATGGGGCTGCCGATGGCGTAGACGGTTTTGCCGCCGGAAAGCGCTTTTTCGAGCGTCTCGATGGCGCGGCGCACGCCGAAGCACATGCCGATGGGATCGGCTTTGAGGATCTTCACGCGCGCTCCCCTCTTTCTTCCAGATGACGCTGCGCCGTTTCGAGCAGCCGCGCGGCGTTTTCTTCTGGCGTGTTCTGTGTCAGGTCGAACCAGACAGCGGGCGCGAACTTTTTGAACCACGTCATCTGTCTTTTGGCAAACTGGCGCGTGGCGATGGCGTCGCCCATGATCGCCTCTTCAAAGGTCATTTTTCCCTGATGAAAGAGCACGAGTTCCTTGTATCCGAAGCCCTGCATCGATGGCAGTTCGGGCGAATAGCCGTGCGCGAGCAGCCAGGCGACTTCCTCGGGATAGCCGGAGGCGAACTGGGAACGCACGCGCGCTTCGATGCCGGAAACGAGGATCTCGCGCGGCTTGAACAGTCCCAGATAGAGCACATCGTACGGTGATTCCGCGCTTTTCTGCTCAGCGTACAGTTCGGAAG
>JAEEUD010000312.1 GCA_016286835.1 Pyramidobacter sp.
TAATCCTCTGGCAGCAGGCCGTCGATGAGGTGAACGCGGCGGAAGCGGCGAAGGGGCAAACTCCGGAGAAAACGCCAAGTCCCAAGAAAGCGACAAAGACGCGGAAACGCAAGGCGTAATTCATTCAAACTTACCAAGCCGGGATATGTTTTTCCGGCACGTGTTTCATGTGAAACGTAATTCTTATCAAAGCGAAAGGGCGGAAGCAGCGTTGCTTCCGCCCTTTATCTTCCTCGTTCAGCCTCTACGCTGAGCAAACGAACGGCCGCCGCGCCTTTGACGAATCGCTTTATTGTGATAAAATGCTGTCGTGTTATAAAATTTACCTTCAGGAGGTATTCTTATGTGCAGACAAGGCGGCAAATGGTTTTTCATTCTGCTCTGGTTCCTTGCGTTCGCTCTGGTGAACTGGCCGATCGGCTCGATCGCTTCGATGAAGCTGACGCCGGTCATCTTCGGGCTGCCGTTCAGCGTGTTTTATTTCTGGACGGCGTACTCGGTCCTGATCCTTGCAGGCATCCTCGTAGCCTGGAAGGTCATGCGCAGCTAGGGAGGCGCTGAAAAATGGAGAACTGGCAGATCATTCTGAGCATCGTCGCAGTTTACTGCGCCGTCGTCATCGCGGTCGGCGTCTTCACGCGCAGCAAAGGGCAGAGCACTCTTTCGGATTACTTCGTCGGCAACAGATCGCTGGGCGCGTTCGTGGCGTTCTTCACCTACGTCGCCACGTTCCACAGCAGTTTTGCGTTCATCGGCGCGGCGGGCATCATGTACGCTGCCGGCATCAAGTTCTTCGCCACATTCACCTCGTGCGTGGTCAGCCCGCTGATGATCTACATCATCGGCCGCCCCACATGGTACCTGGGCAAGAAATACAACTACATGACGCAGGGCGAACTGATCGGCGACTACTACGAGAGCAAAGCGCTGCGCTATCTGGTGGCGGTCGTTTCGCTCGTGTTCCTGATCCCCTATCTTCAGTCGCAGATCGCCGCGGGCGGCATCATCTTTGAGACGATCAGCGGCGGCCGCATCTCGTATCTGGCCGGCTGCGTCATCCTCTACGCCGTCATCATCAGCTACATCCTGCTCGGCGGTTTCCGCGCCGTGGCCTGGACAGACACGCTCCAGGGACTGCTGATGATCGTCATGGTCTGGATCGCCGGCGGCGTCGTGCTGCTCAAAGTCACAGGCGGGCTGGACTGGACGGGCCTGATGCAGACGATCGCGGAGAAGTTCCCGAACAAGGTGCTCATCCCCATCGAATACTGGCCCACGTACATGACCTCGTTCATCTCGCTGTTCGGCATCTCCATCTATCCGCCGTCGTTCCAGCGCTTCTTCTCGGTGAAAAATCCCGGCACGCTGAAATGGCTGTCGGTGACGACGCCGATCTATCTGATCTTCTTCTACGTGCCGATCATGATCATCGCCTTCGCCGGCGTGATCCACATGCCCGATCTGGCCCGCGCCGATCAGGTGGTGCCGGCGATGCTGACCAAATACTCCAGCCCCGTCCTCGTCGGACTGGTCATGGCCGGTGCCCTGGCGGCCACGATGTCGAGCACCGACTCGCAGCTGCACTCGGCCTCGTCGATCTTCACGATCGACCTGTACAAGGGCTTTTCGCCCAAGGCCAGTGACGCCGCGGCCCTGCGCGTAGGCAAGATCTTTATCGTCGTGATCTCCGCTGCCGCGCTTGTCGCCAGCCAGTACAGCAACAAGCTGATCGTCTCCATCGTCACGATCGCCCTCGGCGGCGCCTTGCAGATCCTGCCCTCGCTCGTCGGCGCACTTTACTGGAAGGGCGGCACGAAGACGGGCGCGTTCTGCGGCCTCGTCGTCGGCGTGGCCGTCGTCATCGTCACGCAGTACGTTCCAGCGTACAAGACGCCCCTGGGCATGTCGAGCGGCTTCTGGGGCCTTGTCTGCAATTCGCTCGTGTTCTGGGCACTGAGCCTGGTCACTCCGAAGCCCTCGGCGCAGAGCATCGAACGCTTCCACGGCTATCTCGCCGAGGTCAACGCGAAAAGCGACCGGGAGGAGTAAGTGAGCCACGCGTACGATCTGCACTTCCATATCGGTCCCGAAGTGATCCCGCGCCGGTGCGACGCGCTCTCCACGGCGAGGGAACTTGAGGCCGGCGGGATGGCCGGCGCGGTGCTGAAAAACCATTATTTCTCCACAGTGCCGTTTGCAAAGATGGCCTGGGACCAGGGGGCGGGAAACGTCTGGGGCTCGCTCGTCCTCAACTGGTACGTCGGCGGACTGAACCCGTTCGCCGTGCGCGGCTCGCTGGGGCTGAAAGCGCGCGGACAGAGCCTGTTCAAAGTGCTCTGGATGCCCACGGTCCACGCGGCCGCTCACCTTCGCGTGCGCGCAGCGCACGGATCGAAATACG
>JAEEUD010000313.1 GCA_016286835.1 Pyramidobacter sp.
TATCGTCTCCAGTGTCATCGGTACGGTGGGCAGCGTGCTGGTAGCCATGCTCTTCTGCCCGTTCATCGCCCGTATCGCACTCCAGCTCGGGCCGTGGGAACTGTTCAGCCTGTGTTTCTGTGCAATCATCCTGGTGATCACGATCTCCAAGGGCGACATGTGGAACGGACTCATCGCCGCGCTGTTCGGCGTGACGATGTCGTGCGTCGGCTTTTCGCCCATCGACGGCGCGTCGCGCTTCAGCTTCGGCATCAAGACGATCCGCGGCGGCATCAACATGACGGCACTGATGCTGGGGCTTTTCGCGCTCTCCTCGGTCATCATCAACTACGCCCGCCGCGAAACGGTCAATCCCCCGATGGAGCACGCCGAGCTGAAAGGTCTGGGCGTATCGCTCAAGGAACTGTTCGAAAACAAAATGCTGATCGTACGCTCGTTCCTGATCGGGCTGTGGATCGGCTTTCTGCCCGGAATGGGCTCGGGACTGTCGAATCAGGTGGCGTACGCGATGGCACGCTCGTCGTCGAAACACCCCGATGAGTTCGGCAAGGGCAATCCGGAAGGCGTCTACGCCTCGGAAGTGAGCAACAACGCCGCCGTCGGCGGCGCGATCGTGCCGATGATCGCCCTGGGCATTCCCGGTGACACGCCCACGTCGCTGATGCTGGGCGGGCTGATCATCTTCGGTCTCGAGCCCGGCCCGATGCTGATGACGACCAGCGCTCAGTTTGTTTACGTGTTCTTCGGCGTGCTGCTCCTCGCTGCCCTGATGACGCTGTGCGTGCAGATGTTCGGTATGAGGACGTTCCCGCGCATCCTGCAGATCCCGTATCATTATCTGTTCACGGCGATCACACTGATCTGCTTCACCGGAGGCTATTCGCTGACAAACTCGATCAATTCGTGCCTGCTCATGGTCGCCATGGCGCTGCTGGGTGTGTTTTTCTCATACGCGGGGCTGCCGCGCGCACCGTTTATCCTCGGCTTCATCCTCGGGCCGATGCTTGAGAACAATCTCCGCAAGGGATTGACGTACACCGCAGACGGATTCCTGAGCTTCTTCACGCGTCCCGTCTCCGGCGTGCTGCTGACGATCGCCATCCTCAGTCTGTTCTGGCCGACGCTCCGAGAACGGATCGAGCAAAAGCGAGCTGCCCGCGCCAAATAATCTTTAGGCACGCATCAAAAAATCCGGGTTCCAAACTGGAATCCGGATTTTTCGTATACTTATTTCAAATGGCTCGTGTCGTTCATCAGGGTCACGCGAGCTGCGCCTTTGGCGGTGAACTCGACGCATGAGACGCCGCAGTTGTCGAGCTTGAAGCGCCAGTAGTTCGACAGCGGGCTGCCAAGGTAATGCGCCAGGAGGACGGTCGCGGCAGCGCCGTGCGTAGCGAGCACCACGTTGCCTTCGTATTGAGCGGCCAGGCGCTCGAGCGCTTCGACGGCGCGCTTTTCCACCATTTCCAGTGATTCGCCGCCCTCGCCGGGATAGCGCACGGTATCGGGGGCCGCCGCCCACTGCTTGGC
Organism: Pyramidobacter sp.; assembly: GCA_016286835.1. Lineage (GTDB taxonomy): Bacteria > Synergistota > Synergistia > Synergistales > Dethiosulfovibrionaceae > Pyramidobacter. The sequence goes on from JAEEUD010000313.1 coordinate 1,531, forward strand.
AATGGGAGCAAGGTCGGATGCGAGAACTTCTTTCATCGTTTTGCCTTGCACCGCGCCAAGGTTGATCTCCATGAACCCCGGATCGGCAACGATTGTTTCACAGCCGGCGGCTTTCGCGATCGCTTCGCCAGTCACGCGAGCGCGCGACAGCGGCGATACGAGCACGGCAGAGAGCTTCGTACCGGCAAAGCGCTGGGCTGTTTTCTCAGCCTGAGCGATCCCCGTTTCGTCAAGTTTGACGTCGACCTGTCCCTGCAAGCGCCCTTCTTTGTTCCACTCGGTGCGTCCGTGACGGACGATGTAGACACGCACGTTTTTCGGTTTCGCGTTCTCTGCAGCGCAAAGTGCGCTCGCAGCGATCAGCAGGATCGCGCAGGCCGCAACCAAGCATTTGAGCAGTTTCATGTTCCTTGCCTCCGTCTGTTATGCCTGTTCGGCTTCCGTGCCGAGCAGACCGATCTCGGCGGCGTAAGGCTTCATTCCCTCGATGACGATGGCCGCCACGTCCTTCACGTCCATGCCGAGCATCTCGCAGCCCTGCTTGATCAGGTCGCGGTTGCACTTGCGGGCAAACGCCTTGTCCTTGAACTTTTTCATGAAGCTCTTCACTTCGAGGTCGGTGATGCCTTTCGGTCTCATACGGGCGCAGGCTTCGATGATGCCCGTCAGCTCGTCCACGGTGTACAGCGACTTTTCCAGGTTGGTGACCGGCTCCACGTCGGTGCAGATGCCGTAGCCGTGGGAGAGTATGGCCCGCACCTCGTCCGGCTCCACGCCCGCGGCGAGGAGGTGCTCGGCGGAGTGATTCAAATGCTCCTCGGGGAACTGCTGGTAATCTTAGTCGTGCAAAAGACCGATGGCCTCCCAGTG
>JAEEUD010000314.1 GCA_016286835.1 Pyramidobacter sp.
GGGATGGTCCTTGCGCTTCGTCGATCTGCGCTCGATCCGCGTTTCCGTCTCTTTGGGCGTGCCCAGTCTGTCGCGGGCGATGTTGAGATAGCCGATATAGTCGATGCTGCTCTGCCAGTTGTCGAACGTGTAGCCCTTTTCAAGCGTCAGCAGCGGATACGACACTTCGCGCGTCGGGTCGGGGCTGTTGTAGTCGCCGAGGATGAACGCGGGGCCCCTGAGGACCTTCGAGAGCTCGTTAAGTTTGTCCGTCTGCGCTGCACGCTTGGCGATGTTGTAGCGCTGAGCTGCTTCCACGTCGCTCTTGCCGGCGGTGTTGAAGCTCTTCAGGTGGACGCAGACGAGCGTGAATTCCTTGCCGGTGGCGTTGTCGCGGAACCGCGCTTCCATCGGCGCACGGTCGAAGATGAGGCTGCGCCTGTCCTGATAGTCGAACTTGTCTTTCAGATACCGCATCTCGGGCGTGCCGAGCAGCGTCACCTTTTCGGGATTCCAGAGGAAATAGTGGTTCTGGTTCTCGCGGCTGTTGTCCCAGTTGCGGCGCTTGAAGTCGATGTCCTTGCCGTAATACTTCCAGCCGTGCAGCTCGTTCAGCACGAGGTAGCGCATCGTCTCTTCGCCCTGGATCTCCTGCATGGCGAGCACGTCCGCACCGCTCCTGAGGATCGAGCGGGCGATGTCGCGCACGTCCTCGCGCGTGTAGGCCGGATGCGACATCGTGCTGCCGCCCGTGCCGGCGATGTGGAAGTACTCCACGTTGAACGTTCCGATCGTCAGGGCCTGCGCGGCCTGGACGAGCAGAACGGAAAGGAACAGAGCGCTGAAAAACTTTTTCATGGCAGTAAAACCTCCACTGTGATGATATCGTGGTCGGGACGTTCCCTGTTCTTCGTGGAACGCCGCTCGATCCGCGTTTCCGTCTCTCTCGCCTCGCCAAGGCGGCTCCGCTCGATGCCGGCGAAGACGATGTGATCGAGATTGCTCTTTTTGCTGTCGTAACTGTACCCGCCGGAGAGCGTCAGGACCTGATCGAAGTCCGAAACGATGTCGTCGTTGAAGTCGCCGAGCACGAACAGCGGGCCTTTACCACGCAGGCGTTCGCTCAGGTCGTTCAGCAGCGCCAGTTGGGCGCGGCGCTTTTCGGTGTTGGCCTGCTGGGCCCGTTCCCTGTCGCGCGCGCCGAGGACGAACTTGCTTTTCAGGTGCACGTTGACGAGCGTGAACGTCTTTCCCGAGCTCTTCTCGCGGAAAACGGCCTTCAGCGGCGGACGGTCGAAGACCTTTTTCGTGCCCTCGTGGACGAAGCTGCTCTGCGGATAATAAGCCGTCGCGCCCTCGGCCGGCTCGATCCTGGCGGCGTTCCAGAGGAAATACAGGTCCTGGTAGCTGCGCGTGTCGTTGCCGAAGAAGTCCCAACCGGGCAAAAACGCCGGAACGAACGCGCGCATCGTCGCGTCGCCCTCGATCTCCTGGAGCGCCAGCACGTCCGCGCCGCTCCGCACGATCGAGCGGGCCAGCGAGGCCGCGTCGCTGCGCGTGTAGTGCGTTCGGCTCTGCGGGTCGGTCATGCTGAAGTTTTCGATGTTGAACGTGCCGATGACGACGCGCGCGCCGCTTTCGGGGGGCGGAGCGGCTTCGGGCGGAGAAAGGCGCACCGCGGCGCGGTGCAGACAAACGAACGCGCCCGCGAGGACGAGGAGAGCGACGGCCGCGGCCGCCTTGCGCGCGCTCGACATGCTCTAATCAAGCAGCTCGACTGTGATGATGTCGTGCGACGGCCCTTCACGCCTCCGGCTCGTGCGGCGGCGGATGGCCGTTTCCGTTTCCTTCACCGCGCCGACCTGCTCGGGCGGCAGGCCCGAAAAGGCGGCGAAGTCGGGATTGCTCTGCGCGTCGTCGTGACTGTATCCGTTTTCCAGCTTGCGGACGGAGAGATCGGACGCCGGCGTCACGGGCTCGCCGAAACAGCCGAGCAGGACCACCGGCATGGGAAGCTGTTTCGCCAGCCGGTACAGCTCTTTCATCTGCTCCGTGGCCGCGATGCTGTCAAGATGCGCGTTGACGAGCGTGTATTCGCGTCCCGAGGCGGGATCGCGAAAGCGCGCCGCCAGCGGCAGACAGGGCAGGCCGCGAGCGTTGAGGACACGTACGCTGCCTTTCAGCTCGACTGCGCGCGGATCCCAGAGAAAATAGAGATCGCGCGTCGAGTTCGTGTCGTTGCCGGCGTACTTCCAGCCCTGCAGCGCGGCGACGGTCAGATAGCGCATGGCTGCGCCGCCTTCCACGGCCTGCAGCGCGAGCGCTGAGGCGCGGCTTTTGCGGATCGCTTTGCCCAGGTCGCGCACGTCGTTCCGGTCGTAGGCGGGCGACGCGCGTTTGGCGGAAAG
>JAEEUD010000315.1 GCA_016286835.1 Pyramidobacter sp.
GCCACGCGCACGCGCAAAGCCGTGTGTTTGGTGAGTTCCTTGAAGTTCATTGCGCCTGTTTTCACCGTCAGGGATAGGACGATGATCAGACGATCGTGTTCCTGCTTGACGCGCGGCTCTTTGACGCCCGTCACCTGTGGCGTGCTTTTTGCCACGTACTCGGCGATCTGCTCCACCACTTCCGGCTCGATCTTGAGCGTGCCGTAATAGCTGAACGGCGGGCGAACAATGGTCTTTTCAGTCTCTTCGCGGCTGGAAAAAAGATTTTTCAGTCGTCCGACGAGACGCCCAGTGTAGTTTTTCTGGATCTGCGTCTGCGCGACGGGGATCACGTGCCGCTTGTTCTGCTTGCGTTCATAGAGGGCTTTTTCGATCTCATCGTCGGAAGCGACCTGTTCGATGTGGATGTACTCCGACGGTTTCGGGAGGCCAAGGATCGCACAGATGTCGTCGCTCATGCCCTTCGAAGTGGCCAGGACCATCACGCGTGCCTCCGGGAAACGGGCAATGCAGCGCCGCACTTCCTCGCGATGATCGTCGAAGTGGAACATCGCGCGGCGGATCGCCCGGACCATGTTCGGCTCGGTTTTCGCGCTCTTGCCGGCAAGGATCCGTCCGCGCGAGATGACGAGCCCGTCGTCGATGATCATGTCGATTTTCTTCTTCGACGCGACCATCTGCGACCTCATGCTCTTACCTGTGCCGGCAGGACCATAGAACGCCAGAACGACATAACGCCCGGGCAGCGGCGGCGATACTTTTTTAACTGCCATGCTCACAGGCCCCTTTCGTCAGCGTTCTTTTTTCGACAAGCGTTTAGATGATGCCTTCGCCCTCTTCGATCGAGACGTTCGCGCCAAGATTGTTCAGCGCCTTGTCAAAATCCTCGTAGCCGCGAAGGATGTGCTTGAGTCCGTGCACGCGCGTCTCGCCTTCGGCAGCCAGTCCGGCGAGCGCCAGCGCCGCTCCGGCACGCAGATCGGTAGCCTGGACGTCGGAGCCGTTGAGCGTCTCGACGCCGCGGATGACAGCCGTATTTCCCTGAATGTCGATCTCCGCGCCCATCTTGCGCAGCTCGGGAACGTGCTGGAAACGTGACTCGAAAATGCTCTCCTTGACCACGCTCGTGCCATGCGCCAGACACAGAGCGGCCATCAACTGCGGCTGCACGTCAGTGGGGAACCCAGGATACGGCATCGTCTTCACCGACAGGCTCTTCATGCGCTCGCGCGAAGGATAGACGGTGACACGGTCTTCCTGACGGAGATAACCGACTTCCGCCTCTTCAAGCTTGGCCAGCAGCGAGTCAAAGTGCTGCGGCATCACATCAGTAACGGTCACTTCGCCGCCGGTGATGACGGCGCCAAGCAGGTATGTGCAGGCCGCGATACGGTCCGGTACGACGCGCACCGAGCCGCTGGCAAGCTCGGGCTTGCCGTTCACCTGAATGATGCCCTGATTGTCCTTCTTGAACACCACATCGGCGCCCATCGCCTGGAGAGCCTGGACAAGATTCGTGATTTCCGGCTCGCGGGCAGCGTTTTCGATGATCGTCTCCCCTTCGGCCAGAGCGGCAGCCATAACCAGGTTCTCCGTCGCGCCGACGGACGGGAAGTCAAGATAAATGCGGCAGCCGCGCAATTTTTCGGCCGTCGCATAGACCGCGCCGTGGTGCAGCTCGATCTGAGCGCCCATCTTCGCCAGTCCTTTGAGATGCAGGTCGATCGGCCGCGCGCCGATCGTGCAGCCGCCCGGCATGGGCATGACAGCGCGTCCCTGCTGCGCCAGAAGCGGACCGAGGACGATCGACGAAGCGCGCATTTTCTGAACCTGAGCGGCCGGCATCTCGCACGACAGATCGCCCGTGCGCGAGACCGTGACAGAGCCGTTTTCAAACGTCACCGTCATGCCCAATGCGCGCAGCAGTGCGGCCATCGTCTCCGTGTCCCGCAGCTGCGGCACGTTCGTGCAGGTCAGAGTTTCACCCCGCCCCAGCAGCAGGCCGGACGCGACAACGGGCAAAGCGGCGTTCTTGGATCCCTGGATGCGGATGCTGCCGTGCAGGGGCGTGCCGCCGGTGATTTTCAAATAGCGAGAACTCTCCATCATAAATCCCACTCCTAATGCATTTCTGTTTTATAGAACTGACCGACACTCATTATACAACAATAGGAGGAAAGCCGTCACCCCAAAAAAGGCGACGGCTTTCGCATTTCTTCATTCATTTTTCGTCTTAATTCCGTTTTGTGCCCGCTCAAATCTGCGCGATCAGCCAGGCCGCGCAGAGACTGCCTGTCTGAAGCAGACCCAGCGTGGCGAGAACGCGCACGGGCGAGTATCCGTGATCGAGCAGACGGTGATGGACATGGCTGCGATCG
>JAEEUD010000316.1 GCA_016286835.1 Pyramidobacter sp.
GCCCACTCAAATCTGCGCGATCAGCCAGGCCGCGCAGAGACTGCCTGTCTGAAGCAGGCCCAGCGTGACGAGCACGTGCACGGGCGAGTATCCGTGATCGAGCAGACGGTGATGGACATGGCTGCGATCGGGATAAAACGGCGATTTTCCGGCGGCCAGTCGGCGCGAGATCGCGCAGAGCGTATCGATCACAGGTACTCCGCCGATCAGCAGAAGCAGGACGACAAACCGGATCAGGCCAAAATCCGCCTCACGCAGCCACAGCGCCGCGATCATGGCGATATAATAGCCGAGCAGGTACACGCCGCCGTCTCCGACGAACGTATGCGCTACAGGAAAATTCCAGAAGAACATTCCGGCCGCGATCGACGCCGCAGGGATCACCCAGCCGTTGCCGGACAAAGCGCCCAGAAAGGTCAGGCAGAGGATGGCCATCGTCAGCGAAAGGCCGTTGAGTCCGTCGATAAAGTTGTAGGCGTTCGTCACGCCGGCGATCCAGACGATCAGGATGCCGATGCGCATGAAACCAAGCTGTCCCGACAGCGGGACGAAAAGCGCGGCAGCGGCAAAATGAGCGGCCAGACGACCGAACGGCGACAGCGAGAACATGTCGTCGATGTAGCCGGCATAAAACACGATCGTCGCGCCGGTCAGGACCATTCTCAGCTCAAACGTGACTTCGGGAAAGAGCAGCGCCCAGAGAGTCAGGCCGCTCCACAACACGATCCCCGCGCCGCGTGGCATGGGTGTATGATGGAGCTTGCGGTCGTCCGGGTAGTCCATCATGCCGTAGTGATTTGAGAGAGCAATGGAGACCGGCGTCATCACCGCGCCCCAGACCACGCCCAGCACGATGAGCCCGAGAACGTTCATCGCCGTTTAACGCGTGCCGAAGATTCGGTCGCCCGCGTCGCCGAGACCGGGGACGATATAGCCGTGCTCGTTGAGATGGCTGTCAAGCGCCGCGATGAAGATGTTCACGTCGGGGTGCTGTTCGTGTACAACAGCAACACCTTCGGGCGCTCCGATCATGCAGACGAGCGAGATCTTGCGTCCGCCGCGCTTCTTGATCAGACTGATGGCCGCAGCCGATGAGCCGCCTGTCGCCAGCATCGGATCGAACAGGAAGATATCACGCTCTTCAATGTCACCAGGCAGTTTGCAGTAGTACTCAACCGGCTCCAGCGTCTGCGGATCGCGGTAGAGACCGATATGTCCGACTTTGGCGTTGGGGATCAGATTGAGGACGCCTTCGATCATTCCTAATCCGGCGCGTAGGATTGGCACGACGGCCAGTTTCTTGCCGGCCAGAGCATACGCCTTCGTGCGCGTCACGGGCGTCTCCACATCGATCATCTTCAGCGGCAGGTCGCGCGTGATCTCGTATACCATCAGCGACGCGATCTCGGCAACGGTCTCGCGGAAGGTCTTCACAGGCGTGTTCTTGTCGCGGATGATGCTCAGCTTGTGCTGAACGAGCGGATGGTCGAAGATGACGACCTGACCGGTCTTGCCGTTGTTGAAGGCACGGTTGGCGCTGCGCTCGTAGGCGCAGATCTTCTGGGTGCGGCGAATGTGACGCCCGCCCTCGAACTCTGTGGCGAGCCACGTGTCGACGATCTCAAGGGCTGTTTTCTCGTCAATCATGCGGGCGCCGAGCGTGAGTACATTGCTGTTGTTGTGCTGACGGCTGAGCACGGCAACTTCTTTGTTCCAGCAGTCGGCCGCGTACACGCCCGAGACTTTGTTCGCGGCAATCTCCATGCCGAGACCGGTACCGCAGACAAGGATGCCCCTGTCAGCGTCCCCGTGGGCAACGCTGCGCCCCACCTGCAGGGCAATGTCGGTATAATCGCAGGACACCTCGGAAGTGTCCGTGCCGAAATCCTCCACCGTCAGACCTTCGCGGCCCTTCAGGTGCGCGACGATCTTCTGCTTCAGTTCAAAACCAGCATGGTCGGAACCAATCAGAATCTTCACGATGAACCGTCCTCCTTATAGACATCACAGACTTGGTACAACACCAAATTCTATTTTGCCACAAACATCGCAAAAAAGCGAGACCGTCCACGAAAAATGAACGATCTCGCTTTGTATTGACGTTTAAACTAGCCGATCACCACAAGCACGTCGCCGCTGTTGACGGCAGCGCCTTCGCTGGTGCGGATCTCGAGGACCTTGCCGGCGCGTCCGGCGGGGATCTCGTTCTCCATCTTCATGGCCTCAAGAATGATGAGGTTGGTGTCGGGCGTCACTTCGTCGCCGACCTTGCAGACGATGCGAAGGACCTTGCCGGGCATGGGCGCGGCGACCTCAGTGCTGCCGGCGGGAGCGGGAGCGGCAGGAGCAGCCGCAGGCGCAGG
>JAEEUD010000026.1 GCA_016286835.1 Pyramidobacter sp.
AGGCTGTAAACGAACAGTTTCGTCACGAGTATGGCCGCCGCATCATTGCAAACGCGACGGCCCGGCAGAATATCATCATTCAGGAGTGATCGACATGAACAGTCCCGAACCAATCGTCCTTGACGGACACAGTCTGACTTTTGAAAAACTGATCGACGTTGCCAGAAACGGTGCGCAGGTGCTGCTTTCCCAGGAATCCGTCACTCTGATCAATCGCGCTTCGTCTTTGATCGAAAACTGGGTCGAGAACAACCGTATCGTCTACGGCGTCACAACGGGATTCGGCGATCTTGCCACCGTCACGGTCGATTCGCCGCGTGCCCGACTGCTTCAGGAAAACCTGATCCGCAGTCATGCCGTCGGCGTCGGCGATCCTCTGCCGGAGGACGCGGTGCGCGCGATCATGCTGCTGCGCCTCAACGGCCTGATCCGCGGACATTCCGGCATCACGATCGAAACGCTCTCGCAGCTGGTCGATTTCCTCAACTTGGGCATCACGCCCGTCGTGCCCGAGCAAGGCTCCGTCGGCGCGTCGGGCGATCTCTGCCCGCTGTCGCATATCGCCATTGCGATGATGGGCGAGGGCGAGGTGTACTTCAGAGGGGAACGTATGCCGGCGGACGCGGCGCTGATCCGCGCCGGTCTGAAGCGCGTGCGTCTGCATCCCAAGGAAGGGCTGGCACTGAACAACGGCACGGCGGCGCTCACCGGCATCGGCGCGTTGGCCGTGTATGACGCACTGACGCTGGAAAAGAGCGCAGACATCATCGGCGCTCTGACGCTCGAAGCGCTCCACGGCGTACCCTACGCCTTCGACGAACGCACCCATGTGCTGCGCCCGCACAAAGGCCAGCTTGACGTGGCGCGCAACATGCGCAGGCTCATCGAGGGCAGCGAGATCATCGAAAAATACAAGGGCTCACGCGTGCAGGATGCGTACTCGCTGCGCTGCATGCCGCAGGTGCACGGAGCCAGCCGCGACGCTCTGGCCTACGTCAAGGAGCGCGTCGAGACGGAGATGAACTCGGTCACCGATAACCCGCTGATCTTCCCGGATGACGAAGAGGCGTTGTCCGGCGGCAACTTCCACGGTCAGCCGATCGCGCTGGCAATGGACTTCTTTGCGATCGCGATTTCGGAGTTCGGTAGCATTTCCGAGCGCCGGTGCGCGCGCATGGTCGATAAAAGCCTATCGAACGGCCTGCCGCCGTTCATCATCGACGACAGCGGCGTCAATTCCGGCTTTATGATCACGCAGTACACAGCAGCGGCCGTCGCCAGCGAAAACAAGACGCTGGCGCATCCGGCCAGCGTCGATTCGATCCCCACCTCGGCCAACCAGGAAGACCACGTTTCGATGGGCTACTGGGCTTCGTTCAAAGGCACGCGCGTGCTGCGCAACGTCGAACGCATCCTCGGCATCGAGGCGATGGACTCGTGCCAGGGGATCAACTACTCGCTGCCGCTGTCGCTCGGCAAGGGGACGAAAGCAGCGTTTGAAGCCTATCGCGAAAAAGTGCCCTTCCTTGAAAAAGATACCTACCTTCATCCGTATCTGAGCGCGTCGATCGACATCGTCAGAAGCGGCCTTCTCGTCGAAGCCGTCGAACGCGAGATCGGCCCGCTGGATTAGCCCGATCGTTGTTCTGAAAGGTAAAAATGAGCGATCGCGCGGCAGGGAGAACTTGCCGCGCGATCGCGATCATACTGCAAAAAAGACAGAAGCCCAACGCAAAGCGCCGGACTTCTGCCTTTTTTATGCTATAAAACGGTTTATGAATTTCATCCGTATAATAGCGTCACATGCGGGGGAGAGATTGTATAAGACGGCATGGCGCCGTTTTCGCGACACGAAACGATGAAGACTGTCCTTTTAGACGCAGGCTGTTGCACCTGATTCTGATGCGACCTCACTACTCGTCTTTGAATCGTGAAATAGTATTAGTGTGCGGCATATGCGGTCGCTGGAAAAACAGCCAGACAGGAATGACGAACGATGTGAAACAAAGGGGGATGTAGAGCAGGCCGCTTATGTCACCCGAGAGTGAAAGACCGATGATGTTCGTCAGCGCTGTTCCGCTGACACTCCAGGGGATGATCGGAGAGAGCGCGACGGCAAGCGGCCCAATAACTGTCGCCAGATCAACGGCGCGCAGCCCTGCCTTTTTCGCCTGAGGCGCGAACAGAGTCCCGACGAGAGCGCACGTCATCATGATGCTTCCTGTTGCGACCATGACGAGCGTGCAGCAGAGGTGAGCCAAATGCCGGAGTGAAGACGGAGACTTCACTTTTTTCGTCAGGACCGTGAGCAGATCTCCCAGGGCGCCGCAGGCCTGATAACTGCCGCCGAAGACCATTGCCAGCAAGATCGTGATGAGGATCGAAGACGTTGAAGAGATACCTCCTCGGTTCAGCATCGCACGCAGCATCATATCCGCTCCTGTGTAGCGGTAACCGTCAGTGATCAGCGACGGCAGTTGCGAAGGGGCGATCGTCCCCGCTGCCAGACCGGCAAACAGCGCCGTAATGATGCTGATAAAGAACACCGGCAGTGTCGGTACTCTGAAAACGATCATGACGATCATCAGCAGTGGCGGCAGGAAACTCAGAAATCTCGGAGGGAACAGCGCTCTCAGCTCGTCGAACGCACCGCCCTGTACAGGAGCGCTTACATCGAAAAATACACCCAGCGCGGCATAGGCAGCGAGTAGGAACACGAACGGGAACGCCAACTGGCGGAATACGAGACGGTTGTAGTCCTCTGCCGAACATCCCGTCACACCGACTGAAAGAAAATTAGCCGCTGACATCGGCGATGCTGCGTTGCCCCAGAATGCGCCGCTGCCCAGACATCCGGCGATCAGAGAGAGCGGAAAACCCATCGACTGCCCCACGCCGAGCAGCGCGATCCCCATCGTACCGAGGGCGGAAATACCCGATCCCATCATCGTCCCTGTCGCGGCCATCAGCGCGAACGTCACGGGCAGGTAGGTCACAGGGGTAATGATCTCACGGCCGCAGAGGATCAGCGCCGGCAGCGTGCCCGAAGCGATCCACGCTGAGATAAGCGGACCGATCAGAAGGTAGAGCATCAGGACAGACGGCACAGAACCGGCTGCGGCGAACGTCTCCTTCGACTGGTCACGCCACGATTTCCCCCGTGCTATCCCCAGCACGACCGACGCTGCGATCCCGAGCAGCAGAGGAACATACGGGCGGAGATCGCCGCAGAATACTGCCTGCGCTGCAAGAGAGACGAGCAGAACGAATACAGGAATCAGAGCTGACATTGGACATCAACCTTTCCAAAGAATGCGCCGCAAAATTGCAATGAATATGATTACTATAGCGCGCCTCGCTCTCTGCGTCAAACGCTCAACGATAGGCATGAGACGATGATTTGGATGGCCGATCGATCTGAAATGTTTTAGTGTCTGAAAAGTCTGTTTGGAGAGTTGTTCAGCTAAACGTGCAAAGGGAACGGAAAGTTATAGCAGAATGAAAAGAGTTTTTACCTTCCGGAGGCAACAAATTATCTTGTATTGAGAAGAAATGTTCTCTGCAAGCGAATGAAAATCTCCACCGGATGGAAGCGAACATCGCATTGATTATCTGGTTCTCACAGCAGGACAACGAGAAATAAATGTTGGAATACTGTGAGTACAATACAAAACAGCCGTCAGACTATTATGCGTCTAACGGCTGTTTTGTATTGCGAAAGTAATCAGATTTACTCGTTATAGTTTGCCGCACGATGCACGGTCACGACGCGGCGGCCGCGCAGGGAGACGTTGAGCTTTTTCTCCAGCCTGCGGGCCAGCTTCACGAACGGCGTGCCGATGATCAGGTAGATCACGGCGACGATGAAGCCGGTGCCGAAGTAGTCGTAGTTGACCGTAGCCAGCTGGCCGTAGGTGCGCGTCAGATCGACGAGCGTGATGATCGAGACGAGCGACGAGTCCTTGAGCAGGGCGATGAAGTCGTTCGTCATCGGCAACAGCGAGACGCGGATCGACTGCGGCAGGATCACATGCCGCAAAGCTTCCCATTTCGTCATGCCGAGCGCCAGCGCGCCCTCCATCTGTGCACGCGGAACGGCCTCAAGACCTGCGCGGTAGTTTTCGGACTCATACTCGGCGTAGTTCATGCCGAGTGCCAGCGTGCCGGCGACAAAAGGCGTGAGACGGATGCCCACGTTCGGCAGGCCGTAGAAGATGAAGAACAACTGGATCATCACCGGCGTGCCGCGGATGAACTCCGTGTAGCACAGCGCGAACAGACGAAGCGGCAGGGGCCCGAAGAGGCGGCAGACGGCCAGGATCAGACCGACGAACAGCGCCAGGGCCATCGAGCAGATGGAAACTTCCAGCGTCACCAGAGCCGCTTTGCCGAACGACGGCAGGAAGCCTGCGTAGCGCTTGAGGCGTTCGCCCCAGTTGCGGGCACCGCGCTGGATATCGGCCCAGTAGTTGTACATCACCGGCTCCTCGAGCGGCGGCCGGTAGTCGTTGAAGTACTCGGCCATCACGGGGCTCCACAGGTTCCAGCGGTCGTAGATGCGGCGCAGCGTGCCGTTGTCACGCAGCTTGACGATCGCTTCGTTGACCTTCTGCAGGAACTCGTCCTCGCCCTTGCGGATCGTCATCGCGTATTCCATGCGGCCGATCGGCTCGCCGACAAACTCGAACATCGGGTTGAACTTGGAGTAGTAGATCGACATCGGCGCGTCCATGACGACGGCGTCAAGGCGGCCGTTCTGCATGTCCTGATAGGCCGTGGCTTCGTTCTCGTAGCTGCGGATGTCGGTGATGCCGGCCTTGGCCAGCGTCTCGTAAGCGTACGAGCCGCGCAGCGTGCCGATCGTATGTCCGCGGGCGTTTTCCAGCGTGCTCACGCCGGCGGGGTTGCCCTTGGGCACGACCATCTGCAGGTAGGTCACGTAGTACGGGATGGAGAAGTTGATCATCTCCTGCCGCTCGGGCGTGACCTCGATGCCGTTGATGGCGATGTCGTACAGCCCGCGCTGCATACCGGGAATGAGAATGTCCCACACGTTCTGAACGAACTGGGGCTTGAGATTCAGCTCGGCGGCAAGCGCCTCGGCGATCTCCGTCTCGAAGCCGGTCAGCTTCGTCTGAGCGGCCGGATCGTAGAGGATGAACGGAACACCGCCCTCGGAGTTGCCTCCCCAGCGCAGCACCTTGTCGGGCATGAAGCCCGCATACGAACAGGAAGCGAAGAGCATCACCGCAAGGAGCGCGATGAACAGTTTCGGCTTGATCTTCATGGAAGTTTATCAGCCTCACATTCTTGAAGATGTGTTCAGTGACGGTAAAACTGTGCTGAAAAAGCTAATTGTGATAGCTCGCAGGCCGCAGGGTCTGGTCGCGGCCCTTCTTTCCGCCGCGGCCGCCGTGGATGGCGACGGCAAGACGGCGCTCGGTGTAGCGGGCGAGACGAACGAACGGCAGGCCGATCAGGAAGTAGATGATCGCGACCATGATGCCGATGCCGAAATAATCGTAATACGTGTTCGCCAGCTGACCGTAGGCCTTCGTCAGGTCGATCAGCGTGATCATCGAAACGAGCGACGAGTCCTTAAGCAACGAGATGAAGTCGTTCGTCACGGGCGGCAGCGAAACGCGCACAGCCTGGGGGATGACGACGTAGCGAAGGGCTTCACGCTTGGTCATGCCGAGGGCCAGAGCACCTTCCATCTGCGCGCGCGGAACGGCCAGCAGGCCGGCGCGGTAGTTCTCGGCTTCATAGGCCGCGTAGTTGATGCCCAGTCCGATCACGCCTGCCCAGAACGGCGTCAGCTTGAGGCCGATGTTCGGCAGTCCGTAGAAGATGAAGAACAGCTGGATGAGCACAGGCGTTCCGCGCATGACTTCGATATAGGCCGTGGCCAGCTTGGACAGCGGCTTGGGGGCGAACAGACGGGTGACCGCAAGGATCAGCCCCAGCAGGATCGCCAGCGCCATCGCGCAGACCGACACTTTCAGCGTCACGATCGAAGCCTTGCCGAAGGTTGGCAGGAAGCTGACGTAGCGGTCGAAGCGCTGTTTCCACGTCAGACCCTTGCGCTGATATTCGGCCCAGGCATTATAACGGTCGGGACCGAACTTTGCAGGCGAGTCGTCATGGAAGAACTCGGCCATGACGGGCGTCCACATGTTCCAGCGGTCACAGATGCCGCGCAGCGTGCCGTCGTCGCGAATGGAGACGAGAGCGGCGTTGACTTTTTCAAGCAGTTCGGCGTTGCCTTTGCGGACCGGGATGCCGTACTTGATCTCGCCGATCGGTTCGCCGACGAACTCGAGGTCGGTATTGAAACCTGCATAAAAGATCGCGATGGGCGAATCCATCAGCACGGCGTCGAGACGGTCGTGCGCCATGTCCTGGTATGCGTTGATCTCGTTGTCGTAGGTGCGGATCTCGTCAACGCCGGCTTCCACGAGCTGAAAAAAGGCGTACGACTGCTTCAGCGTGCCGACGCGCTTGCCGACGCAGTCTGCAAGCGTGGTGATCTTGGCCGGATTGCCCTTTTGCACGACGAGCTGCAGGAACGTCTTATAATAAGGAAGAGAGAAATCGACCTCTTCAAGGTGCTCGGGCGTGATCTCCAGACCGCTCAGGGCGATGTCGTACAGGCCAAGATTGAGCCCGGGAATGAGGTTGTCCCAGCCGTTGTGGACGAACTGAGGCGTCATGCCCATGCGTTCGGCCAGAGCGTTGACGATGTCGATCTCAAAGCCGATCATGTTCTTGTCGTTGTCAGGCTCCATGAACATGTAGGGCACATTGCCCTCGGAATCGCCGCCCCACTTGAGGACAGGCTTGTCCTCGGCGAAGCCCGCCGCGGAGAAGGCAAGCAGGACGAGGAAGGCGCTGACGAAAAGACGAAAGCGTTTCATTACGCGATCACCCCGTTGAGGTGACGAAGGAAGTTCTTCGTGCGCTCGTCCTTGGGCTGCGTGAAGAGCACGTCGCCGTCCTCCTTCTCGACGATCTCACCGCCGTGCATGAAGACGATGTAGTCGGAAGCGTCACGGGCGAACTTCATCTGGTGGGTGACGATCACCTGCGTCATGCCTTCCTGGTCGAGGTTCTTCATGACCTGAAGTACTTCGCCGACCAGTTCGGGATCAAGCGCCGACGTGGGTTCATCGTAGAGCATGACCTTAGGGTTCATGGCCAAGGCGCGGGCGATCGCGGCGCGCTGCGTCTGACCGCCGGACATCGTGGCCGGGTATTTGTCGGCGAAACTGGACAGACCGACTTTTTCAAGCAGCTCGAGCCCCTTTTTCTTCGCGTCGTCTTCCTTGACGTGCTTGACGACCATGGGCGCGAGCATGATGTTTTCAAGAACTGTTTTATGGGGGAAAAGGTTGAAACTCTGGAACACCATTCCGACTTCCTGGCGCATTTTGTGGCACGCTTCCAGGAATTTCTTGTCGTAATCGCGATCCAGTTCTTCGTCCTCTTCCGAACGGCTGACCGTTACGCCGGCGATGGTGATCGTGCCGGAATCGATGTACTCAAGACAGTTGAGACACCGCAGAAATGTGGATTTTCCACAGCCCGAGGGACCGATGATGGAAACGAGATCCCCTTCCTCGATGTTGATGGAAACGCCCTTCAGAACAGTCGCTCCATCTTCGTAACTTTTGCGCAGGTTTTTCACCTGGATCAACGGTACAGCCGCGTTGGTCAATTTACGTCTCATCCTCCTGAATACAGGACCGGCGTGATACGTGAACCGATCCTAATAGCATGTGCCGGGAAAATCCCACAGGGCCCGGCCGTTTTGGCAAAAACTTTCGCCCCTCTGTTTTCCTGCCGCCGGAACGAACGATCGCGCTTCGGACGGAGGAGTCTCTCGCGGACAGGCGAGGTTGTGTTTAATTATAGGGACAAATTCCCCTTTGACAAGACCTTTTTTTCCCTACGGGGAATTTTTCGGCGTTTTTGCCGCAATATTTAGGCGAATATCTCCCGTGAAAACAACGTACGCACAAGAAAATTTATGATACAATCGTCATGTGATTTTTATTTGACGGTGTGTTTTCGTCCAAACGTCATGAAAGGAGCTTAAATGATGGTGGGGAAGAAGTTTTTCAAGGCGTGCGCCGTTGCCGTCCTCGCGCTTTCATGCGCCTGCGGAGCTCTTGCGAAGGAAAAAGTGATCCTTGACACCGACATGGTCGAGGGCTTTGACGACGGCATGGCCATGCTCATGCTGGCCACATCTCCCGAGATCGAGCTGCTCGGTGTGACGATTACGCTCGGCAATACCTGGGTTGCCGAAGGCACGGCACACGCGCTGCGCCAGCTGGAAGCCGTGAAGATGGAGTGGAAGATCCCCGTGATGATGGGCATCGATATGCCTACGCGGGCGGGGCGTCAGGCAACTCTTATGGAGGAGATCCGCACGTTCGGTTCCGGTTTTGACGGCTACTGGGGCGCGTATTCCTCAGTACGTCCCGACGACTGGAAGGCCGTCTACAGGACGAAGTACGGCCACGAGCCGACGTGCGCGCCTATGGACGGCCATGCGGTCACGTTCATCATCGAGACCGTGCGGCGCAACCCGGGCGAAGTCACGATCGTCGAGATCGGCGCGCCGTGCAATCTGGCCGCCGCCATACGTATGGCTCCCGACATTGTGCCCCTGATCAAGCGCGTCATCTACATGGGCGGCGCGTTCTTCGTGCCCGGCAACACCACTCCGCGTGCCGAGTTCAACTGGTGGTGCGATCCCGAGGCCGCGCGCACGTGTGTTCGTGCACCGTTCAGAGAGCAGATCGTCGTCCCGCTCGACGCTTGCCACCGTATGCCGTATGGTGCACCAAAGCTGGCCGAGCTGATCCGTCTGACGAAGAACGACATTATCCGGCCCATGCATCAGGCTAAGTACGATTTCGTCTACGGCAGCGGCAAGGCACGGTTCCAGCTCTTCATGTGGGATCTGGTCGCTGCCGCCGTGTGTATCGACGAAACGCTGATCACTGACAGTGTGACCGCATTTATCGATGTGGATACGACATACGGTTCGGGCTACGGACAGGCACTGGTTTATGTTACCGGCGTGCCGCCGCTTGGCGCGCAGAAAGTAAAGTTTGTGACAGATATCGATACGGTCCGTATCTGGAAGATGATCGACGACCTTTGCGCGAGTCTGTGATCGAAAAGACGCTCTCTACGGCCCCGCAATCTGCTGCGGGGCCCTTTTCATGGCGCGGCGCGGGCCGCGATGAGTGAACGGAGGAATCACCATGAGTCAGAAATCGTTTACCGATCTTTATCCGTCCGTCTGGAACGGCACGAGCGTCCGTTCCGAGGTGATGGCCTTTGCGGAGGAATACAAACAGTTCATCAGCCGATGCAAGACGGAGCGCGAAACAGCGGCCGAGACGGCGCGGATCGCACGTGAAGCGGGATTCCGCGACCTTGACGGGATGCTCTCCCGCGGCGAGGCGCTGAAAGCGGGCGACAGGGTGTTCGTGACGCGCCAGGGCAAGGCGGCGGCGTTTTTCGTCATCGGCTCGCGTCCGCTGACCGACGGACTGCGTCTGATCTGCGCTCACGCCGACGCGCCGCGGCTGGACCTGCGTCCCAATCCGCTCTATGAAAAAGAGGGGCTGGCGCTGATGAAAACGCACTACTACGGCGGTATCAAAAAATACCAGTGGACGGCGCTGCCGCTTGCTTTTCACGGCGTCGCCGTGAAAAAAGGCGGCGAAAAGATCTGCGTCGTTCTCGGGGAAGATCCGGCCGATCCCGTGCTGTACGTCAGCGACCTGCCCGTCCACCTGGCGGCCGATCAGATGAAAAAGAAGCTGGCCGAGGGGGTCAGCGGCGAGGAGCTGAACCTGATCGTCGGTTCGATCCCGCTGAACGATGAAAAAGACGGCGGCGTGAAGGCTGCCGTCCTGAAACTGCTGAAGGAACGCTACGGTCTGGACGAACAGGACTTTGCCAGCGCCGAGTTTGAGATCGTTCCCGCCGGGGGGGCGCGCGACGCCGGCTTTGATTCGTCGCTGCTCGCTTCCTACGCGCACGACGACCGCGTCTGCGTCTATCCGGCCTTTCGCGCGCTGCTTGCGGCCGAGCGTCCGGCGTTCACTGCCGGGGCTTTTTTCGTCGACAAGGAAGAAGTCGGCAGTCAGGGCAACTCGGGCATGAACTCGCATCTGATGGAAAACGTCGTCTCACGCCTCGTGCGCGCCACGGGGGGCAGTCCGTTCGACCTGAGCGAAGCGCTGGAGCGCAGCGCACTGCTTTCCGCCGACGTGACCGTGGGATTCGATCCCAGCTTCGCGGCGGCGTTTGAGCCGAACAACACAGCCCGCCTGGGCAGCGGCCCCGTGCTGATGAAATACGCCGGCGCCCGCGGCAAAAGCGGCGCCAACGATGCCAGCGCCGAGTTGATGGCCTTTGTACGCGACATCTTCGACGAGGCGGGCGTACGCTGGCAGATCGGCGGCATGGGGCGGATCGATCTGGGCGGCGGCGGTACGATCGCGCCGTTCGCCTCAAAGTACGGGATGCAGGTGCTCGACTGCGGCGTGGCGCTGCTTTCCATGCACGCGCCTTATGAACTGGCCAGCAAGGCCGACCTGTACGAGACGTTCCGCGCTTATGCGGCGTTTTTGAGCAGCGGCGCGGAACTGAAAGCGTATCTGGGATAGAATGACGGGGTGAGGCTGTATACATGCACGCCTCGCCCCATTTTCTTCTTTTGAAACGGCGTGGCAGAAGTGATTTTATTTCTTAACTTTTGACAGCGCTTGTGGTATGATACGGGATGAAAAGCTACGCGCGGCGAAAGGGGAGTGAAAACGTGGCGGGACAAAAGCGGCGTTTGTGGCTGGGGGCGCTTTTAGCGGCGCTGACGGCGGCAGCTGCGTGCGGAGCATCCCCGTCGGGGCAGTACGTCGGCATCGGTGCGGGGCGCACGCTGAAGGTGCGCTGTCTTGAACATCTTGCGCCATACGTTTTCACAGGAGCCGACGGGAAACTGGCGGGCGCGTACATCGAACTGCTGGAAGCGATCGCCGGCTACGCGCAGCTGCGGTTTTTCGTCGAAACGGGCGCGTCAGGCAGGGACGATGAGGTCCCCGATCTGGTCGTCGGCTCGATGTTTCCCGTTGATAACAGGGACAGGCTCTACGGCGCTCTTTCGGTGCGCAACTTCGATCCCGACGACCCGAGAATGGCGCATTCCGTGACGCGGATGCTCGACAGCGTCGTCGAGGATCAGCAGGAGGCGCTTTGCTTCGCGTTCCCGTTCCTGTGGGAGTCGTCGTCGCTGTTTGTTCCGCAGGGCAGCGCCGACCGTCTGGAAAACCTGCGCGGCAAACGGATCTGTGTCGTCCTGGGCTCCCCCGAGGAGAGTTTTTTGCGAAAACTCGGGTATGTGGATGAACTTTTTCCCACGGCGAATGTCACCGAAGGGATGCGCACGCTCAGCCTGCGCATCTGCGACGCGTTTGTCTGCGAGACCTTTCAGGGAACGTATGAACTGAGCAAGGTCAACCGTTTCCGCTACACGATCCGCCAGCGCACGCTGCCCTTGCAGTCGTACGACCGCGCTATCGTCGTGCTGCGCGGAAACATGGAGCTGGCTGTCAAGATCGGGCACGCTTTGCGCGAGATCCGGCAGAGCGGCCGCTACACGCAGATCCTCGACCGCTGGCTCAACGATCACGAAGAGTATTATCTGACGCCGCGGTTTCTGATCCAGGTGTCGTGTGCCGTGCTGCTGGCGTTTCTCGTCATGGCCGTGTGGAACCACTCGCTGGCGCGCAAGATCCGCGTCACCGTCGGCGAACGCGAGCGCATTTTTGACTTCCTACGCGAAGGCATCCTTGCCGTGGATGCGCACGGCAAGATCACCATGCTGAACCGCATGGCGAAAACGCTACTGGATCTATCCGACGAAGCCTTCGGCAAGAACGCCGACGAGCTGATCCCGGACCTTGACATCGCCCGCGTGATCCGCACGGGGCGGCCCGTGTACGA
>JAEEUD010000317.1 GCA_016286835.1 Pyramidobacter sp.
CGGCGATGGGGCCGAAGGCGTCGATCGAGACGGTGGCGCCGACGAAGGCCAGCATGCCGAGGGCCGAAACGGCGATGCCGTAGGTGCCGCAGACCTTGCCGGACACAAGCAGCGAGATGGCGATGATCAGCACCGGCAGCAGCACCGAGCGCGAGCCGATGGCGTCGCCCTTGGTGACGACGAAGGCCTCGCCCTCATCGCAGATCTCGGCGAGCTGACGCGTCGGCTTATAGTCGGTAGAGGTGTAATACTCGGTGATGACGCCGATGGCCACGCCGCTGACGATGCCCATCACGGCCGACAGCCAGGGCGAGGCCCAGCCGAGCAGGAAATCGTCGTAGAGGTTGCCGCCCGCGGCCAGCGGGCTGAACATGACATAGGCGGCGACGCCGCCCAGCACGACGGTGACGCCGGCGGAGATCCAGGTGGAGAGGTCGAGCTCATGCGAGGGGTTGTCGCTCATCTTCTTGACGTTGGCCATGCCCAGACCGATCAGGCAGCCGACCAGGCCGCAGGCCGCCAGCACCAGCGGGAACAGCGTCGTGGCGCTGAAGGTGGCGTCGGTGATCTCGGCGCGGGCGCCGTGCGTCTGATAGAGCGTGACGGCGATCATGATCGAGGCTGACATCGTGGCGACGAAGCTCTCGAGCAGGTCGGAGCAGTTGCCGGCGATATCGTTGACGTTGTCGCCGATGAAGTCGGCGATGGTGTTGGGCACGCGGCTGTCGTCCTCGGGCAGGTCATGGCGGATCTTGCCCAGGATGTCGGACGAGATGTCGGCCGCCTTGGTGTAGTTGCCGCCGGCGACGCGGTTAAACATCGCGACCAGCGAGCAGCCGAGGGAATAAGTGCTGATGCGCATCAGCGATGAGTTGATGCCGTCGATCTTCGTAAGGAAACCGCCGCCGGCCGCGTCGGGTTTTACCTTGAAGATCATGATGACCAGGATCATGCCCAGCATGCCCAGCGCCTGCACCAGCAGGCCCGAAATGCTGCCGCCGCACAGCGCGACCTTCACGGTCTCGCCGATGGACTTGGTCTCCCTGGCCTTGTTGGATGTGCGGACGTTGGCATAGGTCGCGCTGCGCATGCCCATGATGCACACGAGGCTGCTCATCACCGCGCCCAGGATGAAGCTGATGGCCGCCGTCTTCTCGATGAAGAGGCTGAGCACAGCCGCCACGATCACCACGACGATGGCGATCATTTTGAACTCGGTCTTAACGAACGTGCGCGCGCCGGAGCGAATGATGGAGGCCAGCTCGATAATGTCCTCGGTGCCCTCGTTCATCTTTTTTATGTTGATATAGTTCCAGCAAACGTAAGCGATTGCCGCCGCGACTATGATCAGCATAAGTCCGGATACAAGCATTGAAACATCCCCCTTACTTAATTGTTATGCTTTTCAGACAAAGCTTATTATAGCACAAAGCGCAAATGCCTTGCAAGCTGATTTTCTAACAAAAGTATGAAGCGTCCGACTTATTTGAGGGGATTGCCTTCGCTGTCGAACAGCGGGAGCACCTGCAGAAAGCGTATGTCCGTGCGCTGCATCGCGTCGCCCTCGGCGAGGATAGACATGGCGCCTACGATGTTGCCGCCCGCGGAGAGCACCAGCTTCTCCAGTGCCTTCAGGCTTTCGCCGGTGGAGATGACGTCGTCCACGATCAGGACGCGGCGGCCCTTCATGTATTCGGCGTCCTTGCCGTCGATGCAGAGGATCTGCTCTTTGGCGGTGGTGATGGAGTTGACCTTCACGCTGAAAACGTTCTGCATATACAGTTTCGGCGCTTTGCGGGCCAGCAGGTAGCGGTTCTCGCCGCTCTGGCGCGCCATTTCGTAGACCAGCGGGATGCCCTTGGACTCGGCGGAGATCATGATGTCATATTCGGGCGCGCGCTTGAGCAGTTCCCGCGCACAGGCCTGGGTCAGTTCGACGTCGCCGAAGATGACGAACGCGCCGATATACAGATCGTCGTTGACCCGGCAGATCGGCAGATCACGTTCCCGGCCGGCCACTTTCATCCTATAGGTAAGAGACATATTGATTCCCTCCATCTTTCGCCATTTATTTCAGCCGTCCGGCTGCTTTCCTATTTTATACGGTTTACGGTGGATTGTCAATCGCCACCCATGCAGATTCAGCCCTTTTCATTGCCTGCAGGACGTGTTATAATGCCTATGTGACGTTCTGAACAGTGAGGAGGAATGGCGGTATGACCCTTTACGTGGTGGCGACGCCGATCGGGAACCTGGGGGATATGAGCCCGCGCGCGGTGGAGACGCTCAGAAACGTGCAGCTGATCGCCGCGGAGGATACGCGGGTCACCATGAAACTGACGGCCCATTTTGATATCCATAC
>JAEEUD010000318.1 GCA_016286835.1 Pyramidobacter sp.
AGGTCCCAGTCGGGCACGCCGATGGAGATGCCGAATTTCCACTCCTTACGGTTCGTGTAAATGGCGTAGACCTTGCCGTCGATCAGCTTCCGCGGCGCGTTCAGCGCCAGGCCGACTTCCCACGGATCGGCGGTCTTCGTGCCGCTGTCGTCCCAGGTGTAGCCCTGACCGCCGAATACCTCGGCGACGACGGGGCCGAACATCGTCTGCGAGATCGGATAGCGCAGCTTCGCGCGCCACCAGGCAAAGCGCTCGGCAGGAATGGGATGCTGCGCGAGGCTGTAGAGCTCTTCACGCGCGCCGAGATACGCGGCAAGCGGCAGATCGGCGTTCATCTTGCCTTCGCTGAAGCCCGCCTGCAGTTCGGCGACGAGCGTGCTGCTCAATGCCCGGCGTCCGGCCAGTGCGGCGCGCCACAGCAACGCGTCCTCGCTGCCCACCCAGGCGCCCTTGAAATCGAGTTTGAAGCCGTTGACGGGATCGTCGGGATCGTCCATCAGGTTCAGGGCGACCGACATCGTCGGCGCCACATAACCGCCGTTCTTCCCGCCGTATGTGTGCGCGAAGAAGCCTCCCGTCACGCCGGCCGTGAGGCGCATGCGCCGGTTGATGACGTAATGCCGGTTGAGGTCAAGCGCGTACTTCTGCCAGCCGACCTTGCCGCCGGCAGCGTCGAGCTTCAGCCGCGCGGCCGTCAGCCCCGCCTCCCAGTAGCGGCTGCGTCCCACGTCCATGCCCCAGAAGTAGTCGAAATCGCCGGCCCAGTTGTCGCCCAGATAAGCGCGTGAGGTCAGCATGTCGCCGGGCTGGAAGAGGTCGTAACTGCGGCTGGAAAGTTCCACCCAGCCGGTACCCGCCATCGTGCTGGCGTAACCGCCGAAGTGGTAGATGTGCGCGGGCAGACGCTGCACTTTGAGCACGACGATGACGCCGCGCTCCGTGTGGATCAGATCGTAATCGACGCTGCGCACGTCGTCGCGGCCGGCGATCATGGTGCTGGCCTCGACGACTTCCTTCATCGGCACTTCGCGGCCGATCCATACTTTCAGCAGTTCGCGCTCTATCTCGTGCGCCATCTCGGCCGGAACGCCCGTGACGCGCACGCCGACGACGTGCGGCGGCCGGGGCGGCTCGCCCTCATGCGGCCGACGGACGGGATGCCGCGGCGCTGTTTTCAGCAGTTCGCGAAGCTGCGGCACCATTTTCTCGGCCGCTGTCCGTCCCTGCGCGATGATCTCGCCGGCGGGGTTGCTGCCAAGCATCGGATATTCCTTCACGCCGGGTGAGATCAGCAGATCGGCAAGCGCGGCCTCGCGGCGGACGTTCTGCATCGTCAGGATCGTGATCGACTGACTGATGACGGAAAGCATACTGCCCAGGTTCTCACGCGGATCGAGTTCGCTCGTCAGATTGACGGCGATGACGGGATAGCCGGGGAACAGCTCCTTGGCCGTTTCCACCGGCATGTTGCTGACCATGCCGCCGTCCACGAGCAGACGGCCGTTGATCTCCCACGGGTCGAACACGCCGGGGATGGACATCGAGGCGCGCACGGCGCTGGCCAGCGAGCCGCGCCGCAGCACGACCTTCTCGCCCGTGACAAGATCGGTCGCCACGGCAGCAAAAGGAATGGGCAGCTGCCGGAAGTCGGTCACCGTCACATGGCTCAGGAGCTGCGCGATGTATTCCAGCACCGCCGTGCCGGCGACGAGCCCGAGCGGCCCGACGACGCGATTGCGGTTGTTCATGTGGACCTCCGGGCGGATCATGCTCACGTCGCGGTCAAGCTTGTCGGAGACGTTGAAGTAATTGCCGCCCGTGGCGGTGACGAGCTCGCCGAGGTTCACGTCGCGGACGATCGTGTCAAGTTCGGCCGCGGTCCTGCCGCTGGCATATAAGCTGCCGACGATCGAGCCCATGCTCGTGCCGACGATCCCGGCTATGCCCACGCCCTCGCGCTCAAGCACCTCGAGCACGCCGATATGCGCATAACCCTTGACGCCGCCGCCGGAAAGCGCGAGTACGACATACGGCTTGTCCTCCGCAAAGACCGCACGCGGAAAAAGCGACGCCAGAAGCATCATCAAAAAGAGAAGGATTTTTTTCATGCGTCCCACCTCGGAGAGTTCACTGAGATTGCGTCGTGCAAAATCGCTCAAATCCAGCGCTGGAAATGAGCGTAAAACAACTGTTTATTTTATCCAAGCAAAGGCGGCTTGGCAAGACGGAACAGCTCAGATCGCCTCAGAAAAATACGGCAGTAAGCGCGCAAAAAGCAACTCCCCAGAACGTGAAGCCGTCCGGGGAGCTGTGCGTTATTCCTGCTCGTTGCGGCGCTCTTCCTCGTCGCGGGCGTCTTC
>JAEEUD010000319.1 GCA_016286835.1 Pyramidobacter sp.
TGGCTTGCTTTACCTTGAAGGTAAGTCTCCACAATGCTACGTTTTTCTTCTGCGCTGTAACTGAGTTTTGTAGACAAAAAGATGCCCTCCTAAAAGCAACTCACGAATTTGTTTTTTTTCGTGTGTCTACTTTTAGGAGAGCATATCACCTGAGAGCGCGGCGCTGTTTTATTGCCTTATTGTTTTTCTTCGTGTCTTAGCGTCTTCGTGTTAAAGAATTAGAATTTTGTCCTTACAGCTCAAACGGCTTAATCTCACGGACCACGTCGAGCACGGTACCGTCGCGGGCTTCGAGGATGGCAACGACGCGGTCCTTCCACTCCAGCGGATCGGGGCGGCCGACGAGGCTGTACGCCTTTTCCTGGAGCTGCTTGATGGGCACGTGCTTGACGCCGGCGGCGTCGAGGCAGTCGATGATGTCCTGGCGGCGCGGGTTGACGGCAACGCCGTAGTCGGTGACGAGCACGTCCACCGTGTCGCCGGGCGTGGTGACGGTGACGACATGTTCGCACACGGTAGCCATGCGGCCACGGGTGAGCGGTGTGACGATGATCGTGCACTTGGCGCCGGCGGCCGTGTCGGGGTGTCCGCCGGGCGCGCCGCGCAGCACGCCGTCGCTGCCGGTGATGACGTTGACGTTGAAGTCGGTGTCGATCTCGAGCGCGGCGAGGATGACGAAATCGAGCTTGTTGACGAAGGCGCCCTTGTTGGCGGGGTTGGCGTATTCGCTGGCGCTGATCTCGTAGTGGTTGGGATTGGTGCGGATGTCGTCGATAGCGCCGATGTCGAAGTCCTGCGTGTCGACGATGCAGCCGACGAGGCCCTTGCGCTGCAGCTCGCAGATGGGGCCGGCGATGCCACCGATGGCGAAGCTCATCTTGATATCGCGCTCGCGCATGAGCGGCTCGATGAAGCGGTTGACGGCCAGCGAGGGGCCGCCCGCGCCGGTCTGGAAGCTGAAGCCGTCCTTGAACCACGGCGTCGCGGCCATGACCTTGGCGGTGGCTTCGGCCATCATCAGGTCGCGGGGGTTCTGCGTCATGCGCGCGGCGGCGCTGGCGATCTTCTTGGGGTTGCCGATCTCGTCGACTTTGACGACGTAATCGACGTTGATGCCGTGGATGCTGGCGGGGAAGTTGGGATAGGGCACGAGCGTGTCGGTGATGACGACGACCTTGTCGGCATATTCGCTGTCGACGACGGCGTAGCTGAGCACGCCGCAGTCGCTCTTGCCGCCGAGGGCGCGGCAGTTGCCGTACTCGTCGCTCGTCGGAGCGCCGATGAAGGCCACGTCGATGTGGACTTTGCCCTCTTCGATGGCGCGCACGCGGCCGCCGTGGCTGCGCAGGATGGCGGGCGTCTTCAGCTTGCCGTGGCTGACCACGTCGCCCATTTTGCCGCGGATGCCGCTGGTCTGGATGCCGGTGACGATGCCGTCTTCGATGTACTGGGCGATCGGGTCGTGGGCGCTGCCGAGGCTGGAGGCGGCGATCGTGATGTCCTTCAGGCCGAGGGCGACGACTTCCTTCATGACCATGTTGACGATGTAGTCGCCGTCGCGGAAGTGGTGATGGAAGGAGACGGTCATGCCGTCCTTGAGGCCGCACTTGATGATGGCTTCGCGGATCGATTCGACGATCTTGGTCTCCTGCGGTTTTTCGCAGATGCGCGTATGGGGGCCCTGCTTGGCGAGGAGCTGCCCGTCGCGCGCGCCGTTGCCCTTGTAAGGTTCGTAGCCGAGGGCGAGGACGCTCTCGGGAATATCTCTGCCGACTGCGTTGATCATTTTAGAGGTCCCCCTTGTACAGGCCGCTGGCCTTGGCGAGCTGGATGACGCGCTCGGCTCCGGGCAGGAAGGCGACGTCGAGCATCTTGCCGTTGAGCGTGAACACGCCGATGCCCTTGGCGGCGTTCTCGCGGATGGTGCGCACGATGGCCTCGGCCTGGGCGATCTCCTTCTCGGTCGGAGCGAGGATCTCGTGCACGATCTGGATCTGGCGCGGGTTGATCAGCGATTTGCCGTCGAAGCCCATGTCCTTGTTCTGCTGCATCTCGGCGCGGAAGCCGGCTTCGTCGTCGAGGTCGGTGAACACGGTGTCGAAGCACTGCACGCCGGCCGCGCGGGCGGCGATGAGCAGGTTGGCGCGTGCGCCCAGCATTTCGATGCCGCCGGGAACGGGCTTGACCTGCATACACTTGCGGTAGTCGCCGCCGGAGATGGCCACGCCGAACAGGCGGGGGGAAGCGGTGCAGATCTCGTAGGCGTTGATCACGCCCTTGGGGCTCTCGATGGCGGCCATCAGCAGCGTGCGGCCCTCTTCGACGCCGAACTCGCGCTCGGCTTCAAGCACGGCCGCTT
>JAEEUD010000320.1 GCA_016286835.1 Pyramidobacter sp.
CCGTACGGCGTGCGGAAGAGTGAGCCGCGAATAAAAGCACGCGACCATTATTCTGTTTCACGCGAAAATCAAATCCTCATGCAAAAGGAGCTGCTGTCCATGAACATCTACGCTGCCGCCGCGCTGTGGCTGGCGCTTGGTTATCTTTTCGGCTCGCTGCCTACGGGCTATGTCGTCGTCAGGGCGAAAACCGGGCAGGATATCCGCACGGTCG
Source organism: Pyramidobacter sp. (assembly GCA_016286835.1). GTDB lineage: Bacteria > Synergistota > Synergistia > Synergistales > Dethiosulfovibrionaceae > Pyramidobacter. Next base: position 215 of record JAEEUD010000320.1, read on the forward strand.
GTTCGGGCAACATCGGCGCGACCAACGTCGGCCGCGTGCTCGGCAAAAAGTGGGCCGTCATTGTGACGATCGTCGATATGCTCAAGGGCGGAGCGGCCGTCATGCTCTGCCGCGCCTTCGGCGGCGCCGACATCGCCGTTGCCGCGGCCGCGCTGGGAGCCGTGCTGGGGCACAATTATCCCGTCTGGCTGAACTTCCGCGGCGGCAAGGGCGTGGCGACCACGTTCGGCACGCTGTTTTTCGTGCAGATGTGGTATTCCTGCGCGGCCGTCCTCCTCGCCGGCATCCTCTGGTTCCTCGTCATGAAGGCCTTCCGCTACGTTTCGCTGGCCTCGCTCGTCGCGCTTGTGGCCATTGCCGGGTGGTTCTGGTTCTTCGGAATGCACGTCTCGTTTATCGTCCTTGCCCTCCTTCTCGCTGTGCTTTCGCTGTGGCGGCACCGCGGCAACGTCGACCGCCTCATTCACGGAACTGAGAACAAAGTCGGCCGTTAAACGCCAATTTGTCTGTTATTGACTATTCTTGACCAACAGGGTACAATCGTTTCATACGCAGGTGATGAAACGGAGGTACCCATTTTTTTATGAGCAGTTTGACCGAAGTCATTGAAAGCTACATCAACGAACTATTTCAACAGGAAGAACAGGAGGGCGCGGCCGAGGCCGACCGCGTCTCATTGCGCCGCAAGGACGTGGCCGAGCGCTTCGGCTGCGTGCCCAGCCAGATCAACTACGTTCTGCGCAGCCGTTTCACGCCCGAGCGCGGCTACATCGTCGAGAGCCAGCGCGGCGGCAACGGTTACATCCGCATCCTCAAGATCAGCTACGACATGCCCGAGGACCGTGCCCGCCACATCGACCGCATCGTCGGCGAATCGATCAGCGAGGCCGATGCGCACCGGCTGCTGACCTCGCTCCAGACGCGCGGCATGGTCAGCGTGCGCGAGCGCCTGCTGATCGAGATCGCTTTGCGTCATATCGCCGAGCTGTGCGACACCACGTTCGACGTGTCGCCCTACAAAAAGGGCGTCATGCAGGCCGACCTGCTCAAGCGGATGCTCTGCGGCCTCGACCTTGTCTAGGCGCATCAAGACTGAACCGCAAAGGAGGTAAGCGCCGTGTGGCAGTTTTTTACCGAAAGAAGCAAACGAGTGATCCAGATCGCCCATCGCGAGGCGCTTCGCCTCGGACACCCGGAGATCGGCACGGAACACCTGATGATCGGCCTGATCGCCGAAGAATCGTCGGTCGCGTCGCTGGAACTGAAAGAAGCCGGCCTCGTCCCCGAGGACGTGCTGCGCAAGATCCTGGCGCTGCGTCCGCCGCAGCCGTCGTACCGGCAGGCCGTCGACCTGCCCCTGTCAAACGAGGCGCGCGCTGCGCTCAACGCCTCGATCGCGCAGGCCCGCGAACTCCATTCCAGCTACGTCGGCACCGAGCACCTGCTGCTCGGCGTGCTCTCGCAGCCCGACGGCGCGGCCCGACAGGCACTGGAAGACCTGGGGCTGGACGTTGACCGCGTGCGCGACTCACTGAAAGAGCGACTCGCGGCCAAAAACGCCTCGCAGACGCCCAAGGACGCCGAAGCGGAGAGCGCCGAGCCGAGCAAAACGCCGACGGTGGACAAGTTCTGCGTCGATCTCACCGCCAAGGCCGCAAAGGGCGAACTTGATCCGCTCATCGGCCGCGAGCGCGAGATGAAGCGGATGATGCAGATCCTCTGCCGCCGCCGCAAGAACAATCCCGTGCTCGTGGGCGAACCCGGCGTCGGCAAGACGGCCATCGTCGAAGGGCTGGCCTGCCGCGTCGGCCGCGGCGACGTGCCTTCGCTGCTGAAGGGCAAGCGCGTCGTCGAGCTGACGATGGGCGCCATCGTTGCCGGCACGAAATACCGGGGTGAGTTTGAAGAGCGTATGAAACACATCGTGGACGAGCTTTCCGCCGCGAAAAACGTGATCCTCTTCATCGACGAGCTCCACACCGTCGTCGGCGCCGGCGACGCGCAGGGTGCGCTCGACGCCGCCAACATCCTCAAGCCCAGCCTCGCGCGCGGCGAATTTCAGGTGATCGGCGCGACGACGCGTGACGAATACAACAAGCACATCGAAAAAGACGCCGCGCTCGAGCGCCGTTTCGAGCCC
>JAEEUD010000321.1 GCA_016286835.1 Pyramidobacter sp.
GTGAAAGGGAAACAGCGTCTTGCCAGCGGTTTCAAATACTACGCTGCCGACGTGGGACTGCGCGCGTTTCTTTTGGGAGCGTCACGGGCCGACACGGGGCACGTGATCGAAAATGTTGTTTTTCTCGAACTGCTTCGTCGCGGCTGCAAGGTGTTCACTGGAAAGGCCGGAACTGCGGAAGTCGATTTCGTCGCCGAGGGGGAAGGCGGCACGCGCTATTATCAGGTCGCGCTCAGCGTTCTAAACGAGCAGACGCTGCACCGCGAACTGGCCCCGCTTCAGTCGATCGCCGACCATAACCCCAAATTCCTGCTGACGATGGACTATCTTCCAGAAACGTCGTACAACGGCATCAGACACGTCAACCTGATCGACTGGCTGCTGGCTGATAATTCATAACAATATTTTTATGAATCGTCATAGCTTCAATCCTTCATAAAAAATCTTACAAGAATCCAATAACGATCAGACCGGCTCAAAGATACGCTTGCCAACGTTCTTGTTTGACAAAAGACTAAAAACATATTACAATGCATGACATGAGGTGATAAAAAAATGACGATAGCGACACTTTCCGTCCGTATGGACGGCGCGGTCAAACATGATTTCGAGCAATTCTGCGCGGCTGTGGGCATGAACGCTTCGGTGGCCGTCAACATGTTCGTGCGCGCCACACTGCGCGAAGGCCGCATCCCTTTTGAGATCCGCACCGCAGACCCGCTGTACAGCCCTTCGAGCGTGGCCTCTCTTCTGCGCGCCAAAGCGCAGTTTGAAGCCGGCCGCGGCCAGATACATGAGCTGCGGGGAGACGATGAATGATCAAATCGTGGTCCGATGAGGCGTGGGAAGAATATCTGGAATGGGAACGCACGGACAAAGCCGTCTTCAAACGGATCAACCAACTGATCCGCGACATTGACCGCAACGGCAACGAAGGGATCGGCAAGCCCGAGCCGCTGCGCCACCAACTGAGCGGCTTGTGGAGCCGGCGCATCAATCAGGAACACAGACTCATTTATGAAATCACAGACGGGCAAATTCGCATTTACCGCTGTCGCGAACATTACTCTGATTAAAAGCCAATATTAAACCGCCGCCGAGGCGTCCTGAAGACAGGAAGCCTCGGCGGCAATTTTAGTACCCGTATTCAGTTGCGCTTTCAGTATCTTTGACATGCAAAAGCCGCGCTTCACTCCTCACGCGTGCGCTTCCACAGGGCGCGGCCTTCGGCGGCGGCGCGGTCGCAGGCTGCGGGGGCGAGTCGGCGCTTGCGCAGGACGCCGTTGCCTTCGATCACGTTCAGCGTGCGGCGGGCGTTCTCCGCTCCGCCAAGCAGCGCGGCCGTGCTCCACTTGTAGGCCTCGAAATAATCCTGCGGCACGCCGGCGCCCTTGCTGTACAGTTCGCCGAGCGCGGCCTGCGCGGGGGCGTGCCCTTTCTGCGCAGCGGCGAAGAAGTGCCGGGCCGCGGCGGCCAGGTCGCGCGAGGCCCCCTGACCGGTGCGGAACAGACGGCCCAGCTGATAGTTGGATTCAACGCCGCCTTTCGATGCGGCGGTCTGATACCAGCGCACGGCCTCGGCGGAGTCCCGATGCGCGCCTTCTCCGCTCATGCACAGCGCCGCGTAGCGCTCCTGCGCGGGGACGCTGCCGGCTTCCGACGCGGCCTTGTACCATTTCGCCGCCGCGAACGGGTCTTTGCCGCCCCCCCAGCCGCTTTCGGCGGCGACGGCGCACAGCAGCGCGGCGCGGGCGTTTCCGCGCGTCGCCTGGACGCGGGCGTTCGTGAGGACGCGGTCGGCTTCGAGCACGCTTCTGGCGATCCGCTGCTCAAAACAGGCTTTCCACTCGGCGGCTCTCGCGGGACGGGCGACCTCCGGCTCAAGGCACAGCAGCCAGAGCACGCAGGCCGAAAGGGCCGAGTGCCCCACGCGCTCCCGCTCGGATGCCAGCTTGACGGCAAGGCTGTCCTGACCGTCGAACCACGCCGTCAGCAGCTCGCTTTCCGGATTGGAAGCGGCCTCGCCCGTGAGGGCTGCGCGCAGATCGGCGCAGAAGGCCGATTCGTCGAACGTGCCGCGGCGCATGTGCGAGAGCACGACGGTGCTGATGTCCTTCTCCGTCTCAAAGAGAATGTTGCTCTGCACGAGACGCTCGGCCTCGTCGCGATCGCCGAGCGCCCAGAGGAGCGTGCCGCAGAACAGATTGTTCAGCCAGTCGCGCGGCGACGAGTTTTCGCGAATGCGCGCCACGAGCCGGCGTGTCTGCTCGTCGTCCAGGCTTTCATCGAGCACGAGGCGCCGCATATCGGCCCGCGCGCGGCAGGGAGCGCGCCGCAGCA
>JAEEUD010000027.1 GCA_016286835.1 Pyramidobacter sp.
GCAGATTCCTGGGCTCAACGCCTACCGGCAGCGTCAGGTAGCCATGGATCGTCAGACCGTCGCGTGCCTGGTACTGGATCGGCTTCATTTCGGCCAGATGCTCTTCTTTCAGCCAGGGGTAGAAATCGGCCACCTGCGTGAACACGCCCGGCTTATCCATGTCGTAGTAGTACAGACGGGCGGGCACGCGGTCGGAAGCGACGGCCACGAACATGCGCTTTTCGTCCTTCGACATCGAGCTGACATTGGCGCGCAGGCCGGGGAACTGTGCCTGGAGCATATTATAGAAGTCTTCGGCTTCCTTGTCGAAATAATGACGATGCGGCTTGTCCGTGTAATACGTGACGCCGAGCAGCTTCTTGCGCAGCTTCGACCAGATCACGCCGTTGACGCTGGCCTCGTCGTTCTCGTACAGCAGTTTCTGCTCGCCCGACGCCGGATCGTATTCGTACAGCGCACCTTTATCGCGGCCGATGTCGGACGTGATCCACAGCTTGCTGTTGTCGGCCGTGAACAGTCGCGGCGAAACGCTGTCGCGGAAATCCGTCTCGAAGATCTTCTTCCACGGTTCGTTTTCGGCGGTGCGGTACAGCACGCGCGTCGTTGTCCCCACGTATTCGTAGGCCAGTCTCAGCTTGCCGTCGTGATCGGTGCCCCAGCCCACGATCGTGCCCGGGTTTTCGGCGACCAGCTCAAGCTCGCCGGTGCGCACGTCCAGACGATACACGTCGAAAACTTTTTTGTCACGCTTGTTCATGTCGATGAGGATGTGGTTGTCGTCCTCTTCGAGAAGATCGACGATCCCGGCGCGTACGCCGTCGAACGGCGTCACGTCCTTGGCTTCGCCGCCATCGCGCGAAATAACATAAAGGTGGAAATTCTCGTCACCGCCCTTGTCCTGTGCGTAGATCAGTCGGTCGTTGCTGATCCAGCCGTACCCGCCGATGTCGCGCTCCTTTGCCGAGGTCAGACGCGTCCCTTCGCCGGTGCCGATCTGTTCAACGGAGGCCACATGAATGTTCAGACGCTTCTCCCACGGTGCCAGCCACGCGTAGTGCTTGCCGTCGGGGGAAATGCGGAACGCTGCCTTTTCCGGCAGTCGGAAAAAATCCTCAACGGGGATCAGCGGAGGACGCTCCGCGGCAAAACCGGCCGAAGCGCACGCGATCAGCGCGGCTGCGGCTAACAGTGAGATCTTCATTACTCGATCAGTCCTTTCGAATTTGAAAAATCCAACATACACGGTAAGTTTACCAGAAACCGCACAAATGCGAAATGGAGAAATCTCCTATTTATACCGCAGACTTGAAACGGACCGAGCAAATTTTATACGCCCCAAAATCACCGTTTTGAGAATTGATTATTCAGCCTTGGCGTGTATAATGTATTCGGGTGAAACAGCGCCGTGCGTTTGCAGGTGCAAATAAAATTTCCGGGAGGATGTTTTAAAATGGAACAGCTTCGTAGTCTGAAAGAACTGCTTGAGTACGCCAAGAAGATCACTGCCGAGAAGGGCACGAAGAAGATCGCCGTTGCCAAGGCCGACGATCCGGGCCTGTTCGAGGCCATGGAAGAGGCCCGCAAGGCCGGCATCGCCAAGTTCGTCCTGACGGGCGAGAAGGCCAAGATCGAGGCCGCCGCTGCCAAGGCCGGCGCTAACATCGCAGATTACGAGATCATTGAGTGCTCGCCCAACGAGGCGGAGATGGCCATCAAGGCCGTCACCGAGGTTTCGTCCGGCCGCGCCGACGCCTACATGAAGGGGCAGCTTCACACCGCCAACTTCCTGCGCGGTATGCTGAACAAGGAAGTCGGTCTGCGCCGCGGCAAGAATACGATCTCTCACTGCTTCTTCCATGAGATCAAGGGCTACGATCACATTTTCTTCGTCACCGACGCTGCCTTCAACATGTATCCCGATGTGAAGCAGAAGGCCGACATCATCAGCAACGCTGTGCAGCTGGCTCATTCGTTCGGCATCGAGTGCCCCAAGGTCGCCTGCATCGCGGCCGTTGAGGAAGTCAATCCCGATATGCCCGCTACGCTTGACGCTGCCGCGCTCACCGCGATGAACAACCGCAAGCAGATCAAGGGCTGCGTCGTGGACGGCCCCTTCGCCCTCGACAACGCCGTCAGCGAGAAGTCGGCTCAGATCAAGGGCATCGTCTCGCCGGTCGCCGGCAAGGCCGACATCCTTCTTGCTCCCAACATCGAGGCCGGCAACGCTCTGTTCAAGGCCATCGTGTACTTCTCGGAGAACGAGACGGCCGGCCTGATCATCGGCGCCGCCGCTCCCATCATCCTCACCAGCCGTGCCGACTCGCCCCGCACCAAGCTGCTTTCCATCGCTGCGGCCGTCGTCTTTGCGGACAGCCTGCGCAAGTAGTTTTTCGTTAAAAAACGGAACAAAACGAGCCGTTCGACCTTTTCGTCGAACGGCTTTTTTGAAAGACCGGAGAGTTAAAAATGATTTGCTTTAACTGCGATTACAACGAAGGCTGTCACCCTGCCGTGCTTGAAGCGCTGACGCGGACGAACATGGAGCAGACGAACGGCTATGGCGAGGACCCGCATTGTGCCCATGCCGCCGAGCTGATCCGCGAAGCCTGTGCCGCACCCAATGCCGACGTGCACTTTTTGGTGGGCGGTACGCAGGTGAACATGGTGATGATCGCCGCGGCCCTGCGTCCGCATCAGAGCCCTGTCTGCGCCGACTCGGGACACATCAACGTGCACGAGACGGGCGCTGTGGAGGCCAGCGGACACAAAGTGATCTCCGTTCCCGGCGTGGACGGCAAGATCTCGGCCGAGCAGGTGATGCAGGTCTGGCGTGATCACTATGAAAGCGGCAGCGAAGAGCACATGGCGCAGCCGAAGATGGTTTACATCTCGCAGCCGACGGAATTCGGCACGCTGTATTCAAAAAAGGAACTTGAAGCGCTTCGGGCGGTGTGTGATAAGTGCGGCTTTTATCTCTATGCTGACGGCGCACGCCTTGGCTACGCGCTGGCGGCGAAGGAAAACGACGTGACGCTGCCGGATCTGGCGAGACTGTGCGACGCGTTTTACATCGGCGGCACCAAGGTCGGAGCGCTGTTTGGCGAAGCGCTGGTGATCGTCAACGACGAGCTGAAAACGGATTTCCGCTACGTCGAAAAGCAGCGCGGCGCGATGCTGGCGAAGGGGCGTGTCCTCGGCGTTCAGTTCGAAACGCTGTTCACCGACGGGCTGTATGAAAAGATGGGCCGTCACGCCGTCGGCCTGGCTCTTCGTATCCGCGATGCATGCGCGGAAAAGGGCTGGTCGTTCATCATGGATTCCCCGACGAATCAGCAGTTCCCGATCGTCCCCAACCGCGTGCTGGAGAAGCTGGGCGAGAAATATTCTTATTCGCCGTGGATGAAGCTGAGCGATCAGGAGACGGCCGTACGGTTCTGCACGAGCTGGGCAACGACGGAGGAAAACGTCGAGGCCCTGATCGAGGACATCAAAAACGCATAACAAAAAGAGACGGCAGAGTGTCCTGCCGTCTCTTTTTAGTTTTGCGTGAAGCTGACCGTCAGCGGCCGGCCAGGTCATAGAAGCTGTCCAGCGCGGCGAGGAACTGATCTGCTGTCTTGACGAACTCGGCGTCGGTGGTCGCTTCGGAATACGGGGCCGTCGTCGACAGCTCCAGTTCGACGGCGTCGCCCTTGCGTTCGCTCGTCAGTTCGCAGGGCGAGGAACTGTTGTTCTCGCGCCACTGGCGAGCAATACGTTCGGCGCGTTCGGGGCCGATGTTCAGGGTGGTGCTGCGGACGGCCGAAACGAAGCGGAGTTGAGCGCCTTCGCCCTCAAACCACGTGCTGGTCATCGTCACAGGTTTGCCGTCGTACAATGCCGAAACAAGGCGATTCTGAGGGACGATCGAAGCTGCGGGGAACAGTTTCATGAACTGTCCTGCCGCGCGCAGAAACGTCGTCATCTCCAGATTCGGCACCAACGGCTGAACCGGTTCCGGAGGAACTGAAGTTTGAGGAGGCGGCGGAACTGCTGCGTCGGGCGAAACCGGCACGACGATTGCGGGCTGCTCGATCGGCTTCGACTGGAGGGGCGCGGCGATCTTGACGCGGGCACTCAGGTCATCGATGAGGCGGCCGAACGCCGGTTCGTTGACGAACAGCTCAGCGTCGCTTTCTTCCACGCTGTCTGCCGTCAGGGTGAAGACGCCGAACGCTTCGAGCGTTTTGATCGCGTTCTCAATTTGGTGTTGCTGTTCATCGTTCAAAAACAGGCTGCCCAACATTCCGAGTCCGGAATCGAGTTTGTCGGCCAGTGCCTGCGTATCGAGGCAGAGGAGGAAAGCATGGTTTTCTGTCAGCAGTCGTTCGATCTCGGGAGCGGGGCGCGGACGGCGGGACAGTTCTCTGCTGTCCAGAAACGCGAGGACGAATCCCTGATCGGAAGCTGCCGCGCAGGCGGAGAACATCCATTTCGACATGCGCACGCCGTGCCAGGGCCCTTGTGAAAACTGTTCGACTTTTGTCGATTTTTGAGAAGCCGCGAGTTTGACGAGTGAGACGAGTTTCTCCGCTGTTGTGCGACTGGCTCCGGCCAAGTGGATGTAGCAGCCGGGGAACGAACCGATCAGGCTGGACGATTTGCCCGCTGCGCCCACGGTGACCCGCCGTGACAGAGCGGAACTGATTTCTTCCTCGGACAGACCGGCGACGGAGAGTGCCTGAACGACCGTGTCACGGTGTTCGCCAAGAGCGTTGTACAGCCCCTCGAAGCTGAGAAGTCCGTAAAGGTTTTCACTGCCGACCAAAAAAGGTCTTTCGCCGGAAATAGGAAATTCATCGCGCGTGAAGAACTCATTCAGATTGCTCCATACGTGTGCGCGGATCGAACGCTCCGTCTGGTCAAGGGCGACGGTGAACCGCAGCGGTTTCGTCAGCGCTTCGGGCAAAACGCCTTTTTTAAAGACCTGAGACAACTTCGACGGCGGAGTGTAGCCGCTCAGCCACAGAGGAGAATCGGGGACGGGTTCCGTCTGGATATCGGCTGGCACGCCGGCCATTACGGAAAGCAGCGCCGGGTCATTTTTCGCAGCGATGATGAAGTTCTGTCCGTCGCGGGACAAAAAGGCGCAGTAGGCGTTCTGACCGTTCACGGTATATATGCCCACGGGCGTCAGCGTGACTCCTTCGGGGGCATCGGTGATCGTGAAGCCTGCATCAGGCGGGGCAGGCGGCAGCTCGCCGTGCACTTCGGCGACGGCAACCATTTCGCGGTGTTCGCCCTCCTCTGTTTTGACGCCGTTGTGGAAGACGAACGCACCGATGCGGTCGAGACAGTCCTTAACGGCCGGCTGAAGCGCGCCTTCACGGGCGAGCGGCAGGGCGATCTTGGCGGCGATCTGCGACAGAGGGCGCGGATCGTTCAAAAGCTCGCGAAAATCAGAACCGCCCAGCGCGATGTGGTCCTCTTCAAGAAAAAACGGCGCAACGAGTTGGCGCGGTGTGACCGCTTCTGCGGAAGCGGCGAACAGCACGACGGTCAGGGCAGCGGAGGCAAGACGCCTGAACGAGAGTTTCATGTGAATCACTCCTTTGGAAATTCGGGTTTTGACGACGAAAGTTTAAAGCGCGCACGACGTAAAATCAAGCGCGAATTTTGGCTCTCGCGGACGATTGACGGGGAAACGGCGGCGCACTATAATCATAAACGTAAAACAGCGATTCGACATCACCTAGCAGGGGGAGGAATCAACATGGAAAACAGACTGAATCACGAGCGCCTCATCGCTTCGCTCGAAGAACTCGGTAAGATCGGCGTCGGGAAGGACGGGCAGCGCAATCGCCTTGCCCTCAGCGATGGCGATAAGGCGGCGCGCGATCTGCTCTGTAAATGGATCAAGGAAGCGGGGCTGGATCTGAAGATCGATCCGATCGGCAATATCTTCGGCGTTCTGTCCGGAACGGAAGACGGCGATCCCGTCATTGCCGGTTCGCATATCGACACCGTGCCGAACGCCGGCATGTTTGACGGCTGCGTCGGCGTTCTCAGCGCGCTTGAAGCGCTGCGGACGATCGCCGGGAAAAAACTCCCGCATCGCCGTTCTCTGGCCGTTGCCGCATGGACAAACGAGGAAGGTTCGCGATTTTTGCCAGGCGTGTTGGGCAGTTCCGTCTTCGTGGGCGATCTTCCGCTTGAAAAAGCACTTGCCGCGCGCGATTTTTCCGGTGTGACTGCGGGCGATGAATTGGCTCGCATCGGCTACGCCGGCTGCGATACGCTGAAAGCCAGCGCTTATATGGAGTTTCATGTCGAACAGGGACCGTTTCTTGATGCGCAAAAACTCGAGATCGGTGTCGTGACCGGCATCACCGGCCTCAGCCGCTGGGATGTGACTTACAAAGGCGAGGCCAATCACGCCGGCACCACGCCGATGAACCTGCGCCACGACCCGCTCGTGGCCGCCTCGAAACTGCACTTGGCGATGTCCGCAGCGGCGGCGGAGAAAAACGCCGTGTTCACGGTCGGGCATGTGGAAGTTTCCCCGGGCGCGGTCAACGTCGTCCCCGGCAGGACATTTTTCACGATCGATCTCAGGTCGCAGGACCGGACCGTGCTCGACGAGCTGCATGTGCGGTGTGAAGCGGAGATCCGGCGCTGCGCGAGAGAAGAAGGCGTGGACGTGGAGTGCATCCCGACGGACCACTCCGATCCCGTGAGCTTCGCCCCCGGGATGATCGAAAAAGTGGAGCGTTTTGCCAAGCTTCGCGGACTCAGCAATCGCCGCATGGGCAGCGGTGCCGGGCACGACGCTCAGGTTTTTGCGCCCCGAGTGCCGACGGCGATGATCTTTGTACCGTCCATCGGCGGCAAGAGTCACTGCCCGGAAGAGCTCAGCGACATGAACCTTATCTGTCAGGGTGCGGAGATCTTGACCGACTGCCTGCTGGAACTGGCGAACGAATAGCAGTGACGTTGCTATAAAGAATGAAGAGGAGAGTGGCATAAAATGTCGCTTTTGGACATCATCGGCCCCGTCATGATCGGACCGTCGTCGAGCCATACCGCTGGCGCGGTGCGCATCGGGATGCTGGCGCGACGCATCTGGGGCTGGAACAGGCCGCTGAAAAGCGCGAAACTTTATCTGCGCGGTTCTTTCGCAGCTACGTACTGGGGCCACGGCACCGATCGCGGCCTCGTGGCCGGGCTGTTGCGCATGAAGCCCGACGATCTGCGTATCCCGCAGTCGTTTGAAGCGGCTCACGAGGAAGGCCTTGATTTCTCGTTTGAAGCTGAGGAAATCGACGGTGCGCACCCCAATTCTGTCCGCGTCGTCATGAGCGACGGAAAAAGTTCGACAGAAGTTGTCGGCGCGTCCGTCGGCGGCGGCGCGGTCGAACTGCAGGGCGTGGACGGCTTTGCGATGAACGTGCCGTTCGGCCAGCCGGCGTTGATCACGATGCACCACGACGTGCCCGGCGTCGTCGCCGTGATTGCCGGAGAGTTGTACCGCCGCGGCCTCAACCTGGCGAGGATGGACCTGAAGCGCAGCGTGCGCGGCGGTTTGGCCGTGGCCGTGTTCGTGCTTGACGGTTCGGTGGCGCCGGATCTGGCCGAGCGCATCGTCGAAGTGATGCCGGCCTGCGAGCGCGCCATCCTGCTGACTGGCGAGACGGAGGAAGAAACGCGATGAGATCATTTGAAGAACTCCTTGAACGCACGAACAAAGGCTTCCCGCTGCCCGAAGCGATCTTGTCACTCGATGCGGAAGAGCAGATGATCGACGCCGACGATCTGCGCGAATCGCTTCGCGACAGGTTGCGCGTGATGCGCGAGACAGTTGAAGCGGCACTGGCCGGACACTGGCAGCCTAAGCTGATTGCCGACGACAAGGACAAATATCCCGCGCGGGCCGGAAAGGCCCTCTGCGGCGATCTGCTCTGGCGCGCCAGTGAGATCGCCGTGGCGCTGGGCACATGCAACGCTTCGATGGGCCGCATCGTTGCCGCTCCTACGGCGGGCAGCTGCGGTATTCTGCCGGGGTTGCTCTTTGCTTGGCAGGAGAATAAAAACGGCGTGGATGACATCGTGCTGAACGGTCTGATCGTCGCGGCGGCCGTGGGCGAGATCATCGCCAACCGTGCTACGCTGGCCGGCGCTTCCGGCGGCTGTCAGGCCGAGTGCGGCGCTGCGGCGGCGATGGGCGCAGCAGCGCTGTGCTTCATGGAAGGCGGCGACGCCGAGGCGTGCGCTCATGCTGCGGCCCTGGCGCTGAAATCGATCCTCGGCCTTGCCTGTGACCCCGTTGCCGGACTGGTGGAGTCTCCATGCGTCAAGCGCAACGGCTCGCTCGTCGCCCTCGGGGCGATCGCTGCCGATATGGCTCTGGCAGGCGTGCGTTCGATCATTCCTCCCGATGAGGTCGTGGACGCCATGGCCGAAGTGGGCCGCTCCCTGCCCGCCACCCTGCGCGAGACCGCCCGCGGCGGTTGTGCCCGCACCCCTGCCGGCCAGGCGATGAAAAGGAAATTGAGTGCGTCTGTCCCTGCGGCGGGAGCGGAAGAGTATAATTGATCGTTTCCTGATGAAATTGTCGTTAAAGTAATGGACAGATAGCGTCCTTTGTGAGGACGTAATACAGGAGAGCGGCGCGCAGAAGCGTAATTTTCTTCAGCGCGCCGCTTTTTATTATCGCTTTATTATATGCGTTTGGACTTGCTTGGAATTTTGTTTTGGTTCTTACTCTTGAAATGAAAAAAAATACGCGGGGCATCAAAAATCCACATCTTCTTTCGTGGTGCCTGGCAGAGACTGTAGAACGCTGTGTTCATCGTGATTGGCAGAGCTCTTTTCGGTGCGGAAACGGCATGAAAAAGACACTGGGTTGAAATTTATGGACTGATTTTTATGAAAATGCCCTTGTGAAGTTCGCTTCTAAATTGTAAAATGAAGGTTGGTATAAGGTGACTTGTGTCAGACCGGTGTTCCGCCGTTTCCTAACAATTACTGAAACGGCGGCGGTCTTGGGCGCGCGTAAAATCGAGCGTCCTCCTACATTCTATCTATTATTTTAAGGAGTGAAAGATTTTGAGCATTTATGTGATCCTGGGAGTGCTGCTGGGAGTGATCGGCGGCACAGCGGCGGGCATGTACATTGCCAAGGGGGTAGCACGGCGAACGGTCGAGGAATCGCGCCAGAAGGCCGAGAATATCGTCAAGGAAGCGCAGGCCAGCGCTGCCCGAGACAGCAAAAACCTGCTTTCAGAAGCGCGCGATCAGGCCTCGAAGGTCCGTCAGGAAGCAGAGCGCGACGCCCGCGAGCGCAGAACGGAGATTCAGCGTACCGAGCGTATGATCGAGCAGAAGGAAGAGCGTCTCGACCGCAAGCTGGAAAAACTCCAGCACCGTGAGGACGAGATGAAGGCCCGTCAGGAGGCGCTCGAAAAGAAGGTGTCCGAGGCGGAGGATCTGTGCCGTCAGCGTGTCGCCGAGATCGAGCGCGTCGCGCAGATGACCTGCGAACAGGCGCGCGATACGCTTCTCCATGAAGTCGAAGAGAGCGCCCAGCGCCGCATTGGCTTGCGTCTGATCGAGCTTGAGGAGCAGGCGCAGCGCGACGCCAACAAAAAGGCGCGCGAGATCGTCATTACCGCCGTGCAGCGCTGTGCCGTGGAGAAGTCTTCCGACGTGGCGATCAGCACCGTGTCGCTGCCCAATGACGAAATGAAGGGGCGCATCATCGGCCGCGAAGGCCGCAACATCCGCGCCTTCGAGACAGCCACGGGCGTCGATCTGATCGTTGACGACACACCCGAGGCCGTTACGCTCAGCTGCTTCGATCCCGTGCGCCGCGAGATCGCTCGTCTGTCTCTGGAAAAGCTGGTCGTCGATGGGCGCATCCACCCCGCTCGCATCGAAGAGCTCGTCGCCAAGGCCACGGCCGAAGTGGAGGAGTCGATCGCCGAGGCCGGCGATCAGGCGCTCATGGAGCTGGGCATCAAGCAGATGAACCCCGAGCTCGTGCGTACCATCGGTACGCTGCGCTACCGTTACAGCTACGGCCAGAACGCGCTTCAGCACAGCCTTGAGGTTGCTTACATCTCCGGCATGATCGCCGCCGAACTGGGACTCAACGAAGAGACTGCGCGCCGCGCCGGTCTTCTGCACGACATCGGCAAGGCGATCGACTTCAAGGTCGAGGGGCCGCACGCCCTCATCGGCGCTGATCTCGCCAAACGCTACGGCGAGCAGCCCGAAGTCATCAACGCGATCGCTTCGCACCACGAGGACGTGGAAGCCGCCACGATCTTCGACACGATCGTGGCCACGGCCGACGCGATCAGCGCCGCCCGTCCGGGTGCGCGCCGTGAGAGCATCGACGCCTACGTCAAGCGTCTTGAAAAGCTCGAAACGGTCGCCAACGGATTCAAGGGCGTCAGCAAGGCGTTCGCCATCCAGGCCGGCCGCGAAGTGCGCGTCATGGTCGCGCCACATGTTCCCGACGAAGCAGCTGTCGCCAAGCTGGCGTTCGACATTGCCCGCAAGATCGAGGAGGAACTCAAGTATCCCGGACAGATCAAGGTCACGGCGATCAAGGAGATCCGCGCCTCCGATCTGGCCAAGTAACTCGGCATGAGAATACTGTTTACAGGAGACGTCGTCGGCCGCCCCGGCCGCGACGCCTTCTTTTCGATGCTCCCGCAACTGCACTTTTGCAAAGGACCTTTTGATTTTGTCATCGTCAACGGCGAGAACAGTGCCGCAGGCCGCGGTCTGACGGAAAAGGTCATGAATCAGTTCTTCGATGCCGGAGTAGACGTGATCACTTCCGGCAACCATATCTGGGACAAACGCGAATTCATGCCGTTGCTTGACGCCGAGCCGAGAGTGCTGCGCCCGCTCAACTACCCGTCGGGAGTTCCCGGACGCGGCTGGGGCGTGTTCAACTCGCGAAACGGACAAAGATTGGCCGTCGTCAGCCTGCAGGGGCGCGTCTTCATGCCTCAGACGGACTGTCCTTTCAAAGCGATGGATGCTCTTCTGTCACAACTTGGCAACGTTCCTGTCTTCGTCGATTTTCACGCCGAAGCCACGTCGGAAAAGCGGGTCATGGGGCTGTATCTTGACGGGCGCGTTGCCGCTCTTGTCGGTACGCATACGCATGTGCAGACTGCGGACGAGGAAATCCTGCCCAGCGGCACGGCCTACATCAGCGACGCAGGCATGACCGGCGCGTTCCGCGGTTCTATCGGCATGACCTACGAGAGCGTACTCCCGAAATTTCTCACCTCTTTGCCGACGCGTTTTGAAGTTGCCGAGGAAGACGTGCGTTACAATGGCGTAATTATCGACATTGACGATGAGGTTGGCTGCGCCTGCAACATAGAGCGTCTCGCGTTTCGCCAGGGCGAGATCGACTGATAATTTAAGCCAGGAATATACTGATAGGGAGTGCGCGAAAAATATATTTTTTCTGGGTTCCCTTCAAAAAACGAGCGTCGGACATTGCGTTTCCGACGCTCGTTTTTTATGCAAAAGGGCTTGACTGCAACGCTGACTACTCTTTCACGGTTTGTGAAAGAGAGTAAAAAGTGAATTCAATTTGATTAAGAAAAATATGAAATTGTTGTCTAAATGAAGGTATAGACAAATAAACGGACGTGGTGTATCATTCTTTCTGCGCCGAACGGAAAAGGTGGTTCACATTGAACCTCTAAACGTAAGGTGTCGCACCTTGACAAAGGAAGACGATGAAGAGAAGCCAAGCAAGTAAGGCGGGCTAAGGAAAGCCGAATTATTTTTCGGAGAGTTTGATCCTGGCTCAGGATGAACGCTGGCGGCGTGCTTAACACATGCAAGTTGTGCGGTTTCTTTCAAATGAGACTTCGGTGGATTTTG
>JAEEUD010000322.1 GCA_016286835.1 Pyramidobacter sp.
CAGCACCGAGGCGGGCAGGCCGGTCATCTTGTACACGGCGTCCTGCATGGGCATGAGGCCGCGCTCGCGCACTGTGCGCAAAAAGCGCGGGAACGTGCCGAAGCTGCGCGGATGCGGATTGGCGGCCGTCGTGATCGTGCGGTCGAACGAGAATCCGTAGCCGTCGCTGCCCACGGAGATGCGCATGTCCTTCATGATGTTCAGCATGTCGCCTTCGCTGATGCAGAAGTAGATGCACGCCGTCGAGCCGCCGCAGGCCGTGAGCACGTGCATGACGGCGTCCACGGGATCGAGGCCGAGCGACGCGGCGATCTGCTCCACCGTCCTGCCCTCCCACTCCGGGTGCGCGCCGTGCGTGCCGGACACCATCACGCAGGAAGGACCGCCGCGGTTGTCCATCTCGGCCGCCGTGGCGTCTTTCAGCTCCTGCGTCGGAGCGGAGACGCGCTTGACGAGCGCGCCGATGCCGCCGTCGTGCGCCCACTTGGGCAGCAGTGCCGTCATCGACGTGGACGTGGCCGTGTAGGGATACTGATCGCAGTTGATCCTCAGCCCTTCGGCGCGGGCCGCTTCGATCTTTGCCAGCAGCTCGTCCGATCTGCCCCACTGCGGCTTGCCCATCAGCTTGAGGTGCGAGATCTCCAGATGCACGCCCGATCTGCGCGTGATGTCGATCATCTCGTCCACGGCCTCGAAGATGCGCGGCCCCTCGTTGCGCATGTGCACCGTCAGCAGTGCGTCGTGCGCAGCCAGAACTTTGCTCAGCTCCACCAGTTCCTCGCGCTTTGAGAAGGCGCTGGGCGGATAGATCAGCCCCAGCGACATGCCGAACGCGCCCGCTTCAAGCTCGCTCACGAGACGGTCCTTGAGCTGATCCATCTCGGCCGCCGTCGGATCGCGGTCGACGAAGCCCATCACCGCGCCGCGCAGCGTGCCGTGGCCGACGAGCATACCGTAGTTGATCGCCGTGCCGTTGGCCGCCACGCGCTTTGCATAGTCGGCCACGGTGTGCATACCTTCGATCGAAAGGCCGCGACGGGGCAGCTCAAGCTCGCTGAAGAAGTATTCGCTGATGGCCGCGTTCGTCGCCGGCGTGCTGGGGACGATCGAGATGCCGCAGTTGCCCGTGATCTCGGAAGTGACGCCCTGCGCCAGCTTGCTGTCGGGCTCGTAATCGACGAGCGGGCAGGCGTCGGAATGGCTGTGGATGTCGATGAACCCGGGCGAGACGACTTTGCCCGCAACGTCGATCGCCTCGCGCGCCTCGCCGGAATATTCCGGCACGACCGCAGCGATGCGGCCGCCGGAAACGCAGACGTCGGCGCGGCGCGGTTCGGCCCGCGTGCCGTCGGCGACGAGGCCGTTTTTGATGACAAGATCGTACATGATGGTTGGCTCCTTTCGCGGGAAGGTTCTTTTCCCATGAGAAATAAAGTCTCCGAAACTAACATTATAATGCCTGTTTTCAGTATAGTAATTTTTGTTTTTCTGTCAACGCGTGATTCGCAGAAAATCCGCAGCCCCGCTCGACCTTGCAAAAAAATTTATAATCGTCTATAATTTTACTGTCGTTACTACGACAAATAAATTTTAAAGGAGTGGTAGAGAATGTTGTTCGGTCTGTCGCCCATTTGGGGCCTTCTTCCTCTGCTGTTGTACATCGTGCTGGCGTTCAAAAAAGGAATGCATCCTCTGGTGAACGTCGCCATCTGCGTGCTGTTCGGCGCGATCCTCACGAAGCAGCCGCTCGGCGCCCTCGGCGGAGTCATCTCCAAGAGCATGGGGTCGTTCCTCGCCCTCGTCGGCCTGATCATCATGCTCGGCGCCGGACTCGGCGCGGTGCTCCGCAAGACGGGCGTCGCCGATAACATCGTCAACATCCTGATGCGCCGTATCGGCGTTTCCACGCAGAAACGCGCGATCATCGCCACGATGGTCTGCTCCGTTGTCCTCGTCACGCTGCTCGGCACGCTGGCCGGCGCGAACGCGATCATCGCCCCGATCGTCATCCCGCTCGTCGCCGCCGTCGGGATCCGTCCCTCGACACTGGCGGTGATCTTCCAGGGAGCCGGACAGACCGGCCTGTTCCTCAGCCCGTTCAGCCCGCCGATGGTCACGATGATGGGCATCAGCGGCCTCAGTTACCCGCAGGTCCTGCTGTGCGCGGGGCTGCCGGTCTCGATCATCATGTGGATCGGCGTCTACTTCACGGCCCTGAGCATCCAGAAGAAACCCGATGATTCCGAGAAGTTTGACGGCGCGACGGAAGCTCCGGCCGATTACAAGCCCACCCCCGCGGCTTCGCGCGCTACGGCCGCTTTCCTGATCACG
>JAEEUD010000323.1 GCA_016286835.1 Pyramidobacter sp.
CTTCGGCTTTCGAGGCGTCCTGATTGTGCAGCGCGATCACCTCGGCGATCTGGTCGCCGACGGTGTGGATGGGATTGAGCGAGGTCATCGGGTCCTGGAAGATCATGGAGATGTCGTTGCCGCGCAGCAGGCGCATGTCGGCCTCGGACAGCGCGAGCAGGTCGCGCCCTTCGAGCTTGATGCCGCCTTTGGTGATGAAGCCGACGCGATCGGGCAACAGGCGCATGATCGACAGCGCCAGCGTCGTCTTGCCCGCGCCCGTCTCGCCGACAAGGCCGAGTGTCCTGCCCTTTTCCACGGAGATGTCGACACCGTTGAGCGCGTAGACGTTGTCGTCGTCGGTGCGGTACATCACGTGGAGATCGTTCACTTCAAGAAGTTTTTCTGACATGATGCCACCCTCCCGCTAGTTCTTGAGGCGCGGATCCATCGCGTCGCGAAGCCCGTCGCCGAGCAGTGTCAGCGAGACGACGACCATGACGATGGCGATGCCGGGCGAGATGGCCAGATAGGGGTGGTAGCGCAGCTGGCTCTTGGCCGCCGAGAGCATCGCGCCCCATTCGGGCGTCGGTTCGGAGATGCCCAGGCCGATGAAACTGAGCGACGAGACGGTGATGACCGACCGCGCCACGGTCTGCGTGGCCTGCACGAGGATCGGGCCCATGGCGTTGGGCAGGATGTGGCGGAAGATGATGCGCATGTCGCTCGTGCCGCAGGCGCGCGCCGCTTCGATGTAATCCGTGCCGATGATCGACAGCACGGCCGAGCGGACGATGCGCGACATCTTCGGCGTGCCGGCCAGCCCCATCGCCAGGATCAGGTTGAAGAGGCTGGTGCCGAACGCGGCCACCAGCGTGATGGCCATGAGGATGTTCGGTATGGCAAGGAACACGTCCATGATACGCATCAAGATATTATCGACCTTGCCGCCGTAATAGGCCGCCGTCGCGCCGATGAGCGAGCCCAGCGAGAGCGAGACGCAGATCGTCGCCAGGCCGACGAACATGGAGATGCGTCCGCCGTAGATGACGCGCGCGAGCACGTCGCGGCCGTACTGGTCGGTGCCGAGCGGGTGGCCGGGGACCTTGCCGGGGGCCTTGAAACGCAGGCGCAGGTTCTGCGCCACAGCGTCCTGCTCGTAGTTGTAATAGAGGTCGGCCGTGGCGACGACGCCGAGCATCAGCGTGAAGAGGATGAGGCCGAAGATCGCCAGACGGTTCTTCTTGAGGCGGTTCCAGATCGTGCGGAACTGGCTCTTCTTGCGGTACTTGCGCAGACGGCTCTCGACGGAGACGTTCTGTGCGGATTCGGAAGTCGTCATGCGCTCACCTTCTTTCTTTTGACGACGGAGAACTTGGCCTTCAGCCGCGGGTCGATGTAGGCGTAGAGGATATCGACGAGCAGGTTGACGAGCGAGGCGATGATCGCCGTGAACAGCAGCGAGGCGATGATCATCGGCGTGTCCTTGGTGCGGATGGCGTTGACCATCAGCTGGCCGAGGCCGGGAATGGCGAAGACCTGCTCGATGACGATCGTGCCGCTGAGGGCCGCGCCGAAGTTGACGCCGATCAGCGTGACGACGGGCAGCAGCGCGTTGCGCAGGGCGTGCCCGAAGATCACCGTGTTCTCCTTGGCGCCCTTGGCACGGGCCGTGCGGATGTAGTCCTGACGGATCACCTCGAGCATCGTCGAACGGGTCATGCGCAGCAGCGACGCCGTCGTGGCCGAAGCGTTGGCGATGGCCGGCAGGATGAAGTGCCGCCAGCTCTGCACGCCCATGGCCGGCAGCCATTTGAGCTTGAGCGAGAAATACAGCACCAGCATCATCGCCAGCCAGAACGTGGGCATCGAGGTCATCAGCAGCGCGCAGCCGAGCGCGAAGTTATCCGAGAGCGAATACTGCTTGACGGCCGAGAACACGCCCACGGGCAGTCCGACCGTGACGGCGATCAGCGTGCTGACGACGGCAAGCACGGCCGTGTAGGGCAGGCGGGCGGCGATCTCCTGGAAGACGGGGATCTGCGTGCGGTAGGACACGCCGAAGTCGCCCTTCAAAGCGTTCATGATGTAGCGCGCGTAGCGCAGCAGCAGCGGATCGTTCAGACCCAGCGAAGCGCGCAGCGCCGCGTATTCGGCCTCCGTGGCGCCCTCGCCGAGGATCATCACCGCCGGGTCGCCGGGCGTGAAGTCCATGACGGCAAAGATGAACAGCGCCACGCCGAGAACGACGGGGATGAGCATCAGCAGCCGCCGGAAAATGTAGCGTAACATGGTTGCCCCCCTTGGGAACTTACGAAAAAGGAC